>CALJRW010000148.1 GCA_937976335.1 uncultured bacterium
CACTTAAAGTTTTTTATGTAGTAAATATAAGCTTCAATGAGTAAATTAAATACAAAAAAAGAATTGCTTCTAGATATTAAGTTTCTTCTAAAAACTTTTTTTGTAAGTTTCCTTATTTTATTAGCTTTTTCGTTTTATTATTTTTTTATTGATAAAAATTTTATTTTTGGAATATTTTTTGGTTTTTTTGTTTTTTGGTATGGCCTTTATTTCAATGCTAGGGCTTTAGGAGGAAGTAAGCTGCATATGATAATTTTTATCATTAAGTTGCCGTTATTATTGATGATAATTTTTTACTTTGGAAATAGAGGGTCGGATTTTCTTAATTTTTTTTGCTTTGGATTCTTAGTTCCTTTATTTTCTTTTATACCAGTATCTTTTTATTCAAATCGTTAAACTTAAGCCTCAATTTTCTTGAAAATTAGTGAAAGTAAGAGCTACAGGTATTTGAAATTACTTTAAAAAATATAAATTTCCCTTTCATAGATAAGCTTCAGATCATGTAGCTAAATTTGTGTTTTTCTTACTATCTTTTTTACATTTTGAGCTATTTGAGATGAATTTTTAAGAATAATTGCGACTAGAGACCTCTTTTGCTATTGTTTCCGGAAGTTATAAATTATGGAAAACCATTATACATATATAGGTGAAATTATTCACAATCCTGACGGGCAAAAGTTTTTTACAGCTCTTGCTCTAGGTATTGGAATTATACTTTTAGGATTTTTATCTTCTAGAACGTTTAGTACTAAAGAAAAACTTAATGACTCAATTATTCCTCCTAAGGGATTTAGCTTGTTAGGAATTTTTGATTTTTTTGTTGAGAGTTTTGTGAACTATCATGATTCTATCTTGGGAAAAGAAAACAGAAAATACGTTTCTTTTAGTGGTTCAGTTTTCTTGTTTATTCTTCTAGCAAATTTAATAGGCCTTATTCCTGGAATGGCTGCTATTACTACAACTGTTTGGGTGAATGTAGGTCTTGCTTTAGCAGTTTTTATATATTTCAATTACTTAGGTATTAAAGAACAGGGACTTAAAGGATATCTTGGACATTTTTGTGCTCCAAGTAGCCTAGTTGGAGAAACTCCAAAGCAAGCAACTTTTAAGAAATGGCTTGGTTGGGGAGGTTTTGCTTTAATCTGGATTCTTTTAACTCTTTTGCTTTTTCCTATAGAAATCTTAAGTACCTGCCTTCGTGTTTTAACTTTAAATTTGAGACTATATTGGAATATAGCAGCCGACCATATGGTTCTAAATGTTTTTACTAATGAAATAGGACCACTTGTACCAATCATTAAAAGTGTTTCTGCATTTCCTATTTATATTTTAGGTATTTTTGTATCTTTTATGCAGGCTTTTATATTTACAACTTTAACTATGGTTTATGTTCTTCTCGCAGTACAGCATGGAGACCATTAACTTTTTTAACTTTAGGGAGAAAAAATGAAAGGAAGATTTTTTATTTTAATTTCAATCTTGTTAGTTCTTTTTGGTTTTGACTCAGCTCTTGCTGAAGGTGGTGATGTTAGTCACTGGGGACCAATTGGAAAAGCTTTAGCTATTGGAGTTGCTGCTCTAGGTGGAACGCTTAGTCAAGGAAAGGCTATTTCATCAGCATTAGACTCCATTGGTAGAAATCCTTCTTCAAAAGGAGATGTTTTTCTTCCAATGCTTATTGGTTTAGCTTTTGTTGAATCTTTAGTAGTACTTGCTTTTGTAATTGCTAATGGAATTAAGTAGTTAATAGTCTTTAACTATTTAATAAGGCCGGGAACTTATTCTTTTAAGTTACCCGGCTTTTTTATTTTTAAACAATAGACTTGTTTCATAATAATTATCCCTCTCGTAACGAAACAATTACGAAACAACTCTAATCCCTTTCTAATGGTTCTCTTCTAACCATCTTTCAGCCTCAATTGCAGCCATGCAACCAGTTCCAGCAGCTGTTATTGCTTGTCTAAAGATATGATCTTGAACGTCTCCGCATGCATAAACTCCTTCAATGTTAGTTTGTGTGGAGTTTGGCTTTGGAATAATGTATCCATTTTCATCTAAACTTAGTTGGTCTTTAAATAACTGACTATTCGGAGTATGGCCAATTGCTATAAATACTGCAGAGCAAGGAAGATCGTAAGTTTCCTCAGTTTTGTTATTGTAGATACTAAGTTTTTCAACTCCTTTCTCTTTGCTACCAAGGATATCTTTTAGTTCACTATTCCAAAGTACTTCTATTTTTTCATGATTTAAAACACGTTCTTGCATTATTTTAGAAGCTCTAAGCTCTTCTCTTCGGTGAATAAGATAAACTTTTTTACCAAATTTAGTTAAAAATATGGCTTCTTCACAAGCAGAATCCCCACCTCCTACAACAGCTATATCAACATCTCTAAAAAAGGCACCATCACATGTTGCACAAGTTGAGACTCCAAAGCCCATTAAATCTTTTTCTGCCTGTAGACCCAAAAATCTTGGGTTAGCGCCAGTTGCAATTATTAGAGTTTCACAAGTAAGTTCCTTACCAGATTCAGTTTTTAGTTTAATAGGTTTTTCTGTAATACTTGCTTCAACTACTTTATCAACTAAAATTTCAGTTCCAAAACGAACGGCTTGTTTTTCCATAATCTGCATAAGGTCTGGTCCCATAACGCCTTCTTCAAAGCCAGGAAAGTTTTCTACGTCTGTAGTAGTAGTTAGCTGACCACCAGGCATTGGTCCATGAACCAAAAGAGGCTCTAAAGCCGCTCTTGAGGTATAAATTGCAGCAGTTAGTCCAGCAGGGCCTGAACCAAGAATGATAACTTTTTTATGCATTTTTTCTCCTAAATTTTTAACAAGCTAAGAATTAATTAACATTTCTATGTATTTTGGGAAAGTTGTTTCAAAAACTTGGATTGAGTCAGTTTCAGAAAAACTTAGCTCAATCTTTTTAGCATGTAAGAAAAAATTTAAATTTTTTGGAGTAGGTAGTATTTCGGATAGTTTTCTTCTTGACTGATACAGCTCATCTCCAACGAGAGGACAGTTTAAATAACTTAAATGAGCTCTTATTTGATGTCTTCGCCCTTGAACTAATTTAACTTTTACTAAGGAACAATCTAGCTCTTTGAAGTACTTAACTTCAAAAAAAGTGGATTCTGCAATTTGAGATCGTTTTGGTGCTAGAGCTTGTCTTTCATAAACTTTTACTTTTTTTCCACCTCTATTAGGGTTTCCAATATAGTTTGATAAAAAAATTTTGTCATCTGAGAGTTGTCCTTCAACAAGTGCATAGTATTCTTTTTTAATTTTTCCATTTTTTCCAAAATTAAAAAGTAACTCCCAATATTTTTTTTTAAAAGCACCAAATAATAAGCCTGATGTTTCAAAATCGAGGCGATTGACAAGTCCAGCATCTTCTTCTTTTTTTGAAACATCTTTTAGTTCAGGAAAATTTTCTAGTAAAATTTTAGCAATACTTTCATTTTCTTTATTTTTAACTATAACACTATGAATACATGCAGGTTTATTTAAAACAAAAAAATTTTCATTTTTATAAATAAAATCAAGCTTTTTCAATGTAGGGTTCTTTTTTCGGAATTGTTTAGATCTTCAATGTTTATTATTTGTTCTTCTAGTTTTTTGAGAATTAAGAGGAAATCAGATTTATTTTGATCTAATGTATTAATAGTTTCTCTTATTTTTTTATCAAAATCTTTAAATGCCCAAGCAGGTGTTTCTTTCTGTTTAGTTTTTCTAGATTTTGAAATATTCACTTTAGAAATTCTTAAATCAAGTTGTGCATTTAATAGTTGAATTCTTTCTTTATTGAGTTCTCTTAAAGTAGCAAGACTTGAAAAGTTTAAAGAATTTTCATGCACTATAACTTCAATAGTATTTAAAATATCACCATGAAGTTTATTTATTTTTGATAAAGCATTTTTATCACTTGCTTTAGATTCTAAAAAAAAAGCATTTTTTAAGTCCGCAAAATTTTTAGTTTTTAAAGCCCTGCTATATAAGTTTTCTTTTTTAGATAATTGCAGATTTTTTAATTTTTCAAATAAATTAATGTTAAAAAAAGACAAAAAATTTGGGAAAATAGGTTTTAGTATTACTAGCAGAAGATAGACTAATATTGTTAAAGAAAGAATTCCTAAAAAACTTGGTATTATAAGAGACATATTCTAATACTATCTTCTTTATGCTAGGTTGAAAACATGTCAAAATTTAAATGCCTTGAGTGTGAAATTGAATTTGAACTACCGGCTCATATTCTTGAAAAATATCCAAATTGGGTTCCGAAGTACTGCTCAAAACATAATCCAAAAAGTAAAGCCACTAGCAAAGTTGCTAGCAATGCATCTGAAAGTAAAAACTCTAAATACAAAGTAGATACTGAACCTAGTACTGGTATTTTTACCGACGGAAGTGCTTCTCCAAACCCTGGTCCTGGTGGTTGGGGCTTAGTGTATGTAGTGGATGGAAAAGCTAAAAAGGAATTATCAGGTGGTACAAAAGAACAAACCACAAACAATAGAATGGAGTTGATGGCAATTATCAATGCTTTTTCAATTATAGAAGTTGGAGAGCACATAACTATTTTTTCAGATAGTAATTTATGTGTAAGTACATTTAATGAGTGGGCACATTCATGGAAAAAGAAAGGTTGGAAGAAAAAGTCAGGAGAAATCAAAAACCTTGACTTAGTTAAAGAGGCTTACGCTTTATTTGATGAAAATCCCAATGTAAGTATTAAATGGGTTCCTGCACACTCAGGATGGAAATGGAATGAGTATGTGGATGAGCTTGCCAAGAAAGCAAATCCTGGCATGAGGTAAGCCGTCCATATTTGCTCGATCTCTTCGTTTTTAGGTTTTTGAAAATACTCAACGTGCAGTAGCACGCCTCCGTTTTTCAAAAACCTAAAAGCCTCGACCTCGAGCAAATATGGACGGCTTACTTTTTATCCCGAATTCAGGTTTTTAGTAAATACTTGTTTCAGGCCTTAGTTACGTGATTAAATAAGCTTAAAACCTGAATTAGATATAAAATTAAAAAAGAAATAGCTGGTATGAGAGATAAGTTAATACATTCTTATGATGATGTAGATTTGTAAGCTGTTTGGGAAACAGCTACTCAAGATATTCCAAAGCTTCTTTTAAGTTTTAAATAGTTTAAGAAATGAAAGAAAATAAGTTTTCTGAACTTAACAGAGTATATTGGATAGCCGGGACAGCTTGTGCTGGAAAAACTACAATTAGTGATATTATAGCTAGACGTTATGATTGGAATGTTTATCATATAGATGAGCATGAAAAAAATCTCAGAGAGAGAGCTTGTCCTGAAAAACATCCTATGTTCTATCAACTTTCTCAAATAACAGGAGACGATCTATGGTTAAGACCTTTGGAAGAGCAAATAAAAACTCAACCTTTATATATTACTGATTCATTTCCTCTTCTTATTGAAGACTTAAAAAATAGACTTGCCTCAGATTCAAGAAATTTAATAGTTGATGCTTCAGTCTTACCTGATAAAGTTATACCGTTTTTAGCATCATTAAATCATATTTTTTATCTTATACCTCAGGAGGAATTTCAACGAACAAACTATGCTTTGAGACCTTGGATAAAAGAAGTTTTAGCAAAAACATCTGATCCTGAACTTGCTTGGTCAAATTGGATGGCTAGAGATATTGGATATGCCAGATGGATTGAAAAAGAAGTTGATAAGTATGGCTTAAAGAGAATCTTAGTTGATGGTTTAATTTCAATTGAGGAGACGGTTGAAATGGTAGTTAGGTATTTTGGTATTTAGTTTTTTTATTATATTTTTTTGATCTCATTGTTTTTCCTTTTTTAAAAACTTTCTCAGGTTATTAAAGTTTAGCTATATGTAAATGTGCAATTGAATCTCTCTGTTTTACAATATTTAACTAGAACCTTCTTTAGAATACTTTTTATATGGTACAGCAGATTTCCATAAAGATTCAAAGTGTGATTTAAAACTTTCAGCAATTGTTTTATTCCAGATCATTAGAGAAACTACATCTTCAGAGAAAATATCAAAAACTACAAGTTCTTTTGTAAAGCATATAGCTGTTGGTATTGATATAGCTGATTTTGAAATCCTTAAAACAGATCCAATTTCTTTAACAAATTTTTCATGATATTCTTTAGTAATTGAACTTTCAGGAGCAATTAATCTTTTCTTAACTTTCTTTGCCTTTTGATATTTTTTATATTCTTCATAGAAGTCTCCTATTACTGCATATACATCAACATCTCTAACATCAGCTAAAATTCTAATAATTCCATCGCTTTTTGCTGCTGAATCCACAAGTGTAAAAAGCCTACGAATAAAATCATGTTTCCCTTTGAGAACATCAACATCTAATTTTGAACTTCCTTGTGACATCAGATTTTGCAACTTTGGCATAGCAAGTTTCAATTTATGAACTCGCATGCTTTCTTTTTCAAGGAGAGTTTCAGGTCTTGCTGGATTAAAAACTTTTCTATTGTTTTTAATAGTATGAGAAACCAAACCTTGCGATTCTAAAAAATCTAAGGCGGAGTATACAAGCTGTCGATGAGCGCCAATTTTTCTTACTAAAGGGCCAGCAGTGGAGGGCCCAAGATTCAATAGGTTTAGATATACTTTTGACTGCATGAGGTTTAAACCACAGCCTTTTATAGTTTCTAATAATTCAGCTTGTTCATTCATTTAGATTTTGTCACATTTTATTGACAACATTAAAGCATAAAACGCTTGATTAGTCACTCAAAACTTTAATAAAATGTATGCAATATATTTTTATTTTATTGAGAGACCTCAATTTATTTATTTAACTAATGTATGGAATTGCTATGTATAATAAATCCTCAGCTTGTTTAACATCTTTTCTTTTAGCTTTTATACTTATTTGTCATAGCAATTTACTTGCAGAAGAAAGGTCGAAGGCTAGTATTGGAGTAATTCTTGCCTTAAGTGGTCCTTTGGCTGAAGTAGGAGAAAGTATTAAAAATAGTATACTTTTAGCGCAAGAAAATTACGATGGTGAAAAGAAAGTAAAAATTATTTTTGAAGATGATGAGTTTAAAACAAAAAACTCAGTTACAGCAGCCAATAAGCTAATTAACATTGATAAAGTTGACTCTTTGATAACTTTTAGTGGTGGCACTTCTAATGCAGTTGCCAGTATTGCTGAAAAAAATAAAATTCCTATGCTGGGAATTACTGCTTTATCAAGTATAGGGATAGATAGAAAGTACGTTTTTAGTTTATTTCTTTCGAAACAAGGGCAAATAGATATTCTTGCTCAAGCTGCTAAAAAAACTAAATTGAAACGTTTATCTATTATTACCAGTACTCAGGAAGCTCTAATCTTTCTAAAAGATGAGCTCATAAAAAAAATTCCAGGAAAAATAATTTCAAGTGATGAGGTGATTCCAGGGGATATAAACTTAAATTCCCTTGCAAGTAAGGTAAGATTAGAGAATCCGGATGGGATTTTTTTATTTTTACTTCCTCCTCAAATTTCTCTATTTTCTAAACAACTTCGTCAACAAGGCTATAGGGGGAAATTTTTGGGTGGGCCTCCTATATTTAATCCTTCAGAAATAAAAGCTGCAAATGGTGCTCTTACTAAAGCTTGGTTTCCTGGACCTGAGAGTACTTACCTTAGTGAATATCTATCTAATTATGAAGATAAATATTCTAAACTTCCAATTTCTGAAGGCCTTTATGCTTATGAGAGTGCTCATCTTTTGATAAAGGCAATTTTTTCAAAGAATTTGATTGGCTATCTTTCTAATCTAAAACAATTTTCAGGAATTGCGGGGAGTTATTATAAAAATTCAGATAATGCTTTTCAAATACCAGTAGAATTAAGAGAGATTTCTGAAACTGGAGAAGTATTAAGAGTTGATTTATAGTAGTAGACCTTTTTCATAATGATTTCCAGATTTATAGATGCTTATTTTTTATTACAATTTAACTCCCTCTTCATTTTCTGATAATCAATACCAGCCTTATGAACAAATTCTAAAGCATCTTCAACAAACTGTAATCTTTCAGCTGGTGTAGTTTCAAACGCCCAGCGAAAAAGTTGTTCTTCCTCATGTGTCTCGAATCCTTTCTTTTCGTTCATTTTTTCTTTTCTTTAATTTTAGATAATTTCTGTATGTCTTCTAAATCTTTTGGTCTGCCAGCTTGCTGTTTAAGTAAAATAATGTGTTCTAATGATGCAATTCTGATAGGAATATCTTCAATCTTAACAATCTCTGAATCCTGCCACAGTTTTTTAAAAGACATTGGGTTTTCTATAAAAATAT
>CALJRW010000149.1 GCA_937976335.1 uncultured bacterium
GCATTCTAAAAATATTTTTCTACTGCCTAACGTACATAAAGACCCTTTTGATAGAATGTTAATTTCTCAAAGTATTGTTGAAAATCTCACTTTACTTAGTAAGGATAAAGTGTTTAAGAAATATTCGATTAGGGTTATTGCTGCTTAAATTTTTTTTCTATGAGATATGTTTTCTTATGTTTAAAAGTCATATCAGACTTTCGCATCTTATATCCCCAACGACATTTGCTTTTACCGCTTTCAAACGGCAAAACCAAATGTCGAGCAGTATAGACAGAGATTTTTGTTTGTCTACGACAAACCATTCTCACTGAGTATATGAATGGAACCCATGTTACTGTGGATGGAGGGAGTTCTATAAAATGAGAGATAACTATAGTTAACTCTTAATGAAAAAATTTATCAAAGTTTTTTTTAGCAAATTCTAAGATAGAATAAGTTTTACCTACCTGTCGGGCTCCTTCTAGTAATAATGGTCGTCTGTCTTTTCTATTGTTACAAGAAGTAAATTCAGTAGTGATTTCTCTTTTCATAGCAATATCTTGTCTTTTTTTCCTATTAAAAAAAGGAATTATTTCCTTTTATTCCTATGAATAAAAGAATAAAGTAGCCTTAGATATCTGATTTTACTGTCTATATTTTTTAAAACTAACAGATACCATTTGCTAAAGCTCTACAGAAAAATAGGCTCTGAAGGTAGTTAACAGCTATAAAGCAAATAAGATAAATGTGAAAACTCTAGTAATTTAAGTGTTTAAACGTCTATATTAACTACACATGAATCCTATCGAAATAGTAAAAAAATATGTTGAACTATCCAATTTAGCTCATATTGATGAAATTGCATTTCTTTTAGATGAAGAAGCTACTTACAGTTCACAGAATGTAGGTATGCATTATAAGAAAGAAAAAATACTTGAAATGAAAAAAGCTTTCTTTGCAGGTTTATCTGAACAGAATTGGGAAGTGAATGAGTATATTAGACCTTTTTCATAATGATTTCTGCTACGAGAAGTAATTTTCCGAAAATACTTCACAAAATGCCAAAAAAATTACTCAACCTAGTAAAACTAGGTTTGCGTATTTTTTTACCATTTTTGCTCGTCTTTTCGAAAAATTACTCCTCTCGCTACGAAATCATTATGAAAAATGTCTAATGAAATAAAACAAAACATAGTAAGATTTGAATTTCATTTTCTTGGAAAAGATACATCAGGAAATCCAATAAGTAAGTCAGGAGTAGAAACAGTTGTTGTTAACTCAAATGGAAAAATCGTTCATGTTGAAGTAGTTAATAAATAAAAATAACTTTCCAACTACTTTTGTCTTAACTATATTTAGTTTATGAAAAAAATATTAATTCTAGGTGGCACAAGGTTTATTGGTCGTAATTTAACTTTAAGACTTAAGGAAGAAAATCAGCTAACTATTGTTGGAAGAAGTAATAAAGCAGATTTTATTGATGAATCGGTAGAGTATTTAAAAGCTGACAGACATAATACAGAGTCTCTTTCAAAAGCTTTAAAAGATAAATCTTGGGATATTATCTTTGATAATATTTGCTATTCTGCAAAACAAGCAAAAGTTTTAGTTGATTCTTTAAAAAATTTGCCTAAAAAATTCATTATGATTTCTACACGTTCTGTTTACTCAGGTGAGGGACCATTTGTGGAAGAAGATTTTAATCCTTTTTCGTATTCTTACGATCTTAATGCAAACATCGCAGTTCCTTTAGAAAAGCCTAAAATTAATGAAATTTCTTATGGAGAAGGTAAAAGACAAGCTGAGGCGTATTTTGCAGAAAAGTTTGGGGATATAGCTACATTTGTAAGATTTCCTATTGTTTTCGGTGAAGAAGATTATACAAAGCGCTTACATAATCATTTTGAAGCAGCTATCACTGAAAATCCTATATATTTTGCTAAAAACTTAGATGCCTTACAATCTTACATATACGTTAATGATGCAGTAAAAGTTTTAGAATTTCTATCTAAGTCTGATTTTCATGGTCCCATTAATGCTGCATCTAATCCTATCTCCATTAAAGAGCTCATTCATTGGATTTCTTTAGCTGCTAATAATAAGTTAATTATTGCTAATAATTTAAACGAAGGGGAGCAATCTTCATTAACTACCGAACTTGATTCCAGCTTAAATACTTCTAAGCTTTCAGAGCTTGGGGTAGAGATGAGAAATATTAAAAAAGTGATTTGTGAACTTTTTCTTTGAGTTTGGTTGTTTAAGTATGGAAGAGTAATTATTTTGTCTTTAAATTCTTTGTAATTACATAGATAAATGATATTTTGAGTTAGGGAGTAAAAAATAGTGGAACACTCTAAAATCCTAAATTTTATTCGTAAACAAAAATTAATGATTCTTTCTACAGTCTCGGCTGAAAGTACACCTGAATCAGCTACTATGGAATTTGCAGTAGTAAATAATTTTGAAGTGGTTTTTCAGACTTTTAAACATTATCGTAAGTATGCTAATCTTTTAGCACACAAAAAAGTTTCTATTGTTTTTGGTTGGAATGATAATATGACAGTTCAATTTGAGGGCGATGCTCAATTATTGAGTGGAGAATTACTTGATAGCTATCGTGACTATTATCTAAGAAAAGTTCCTTCAGCAAGAAAGTTCTCAGAAATGAAAGGAGCTACTCTATTTCGAATTCATCCTAAATGGGCTCGGTATACTGATCTATCAAAAAAACCAACAGAAGTTTTTGAAGTTAATTTAGCATCCTCATATGTTATTCCCAAAAATTTACAAGAATTAAAAAAATTAGGAGTAGTTCATGACGACGACATATCAAGTTAAACCAAGATTTACGTTAAAACTACTGTGCCATTTTTTTCTTGCACTTATTCTTTGTTTATTCCTTTTACTAATTTTAACTTTTTTAACTAACCTTACTTTTTCTTTTAGCGCTTTTCTTCTGATTTTAATTTTGCTACTGATTATTTTTCCCTTAAGTGAAGCCTTAGTATTTTTTCCAAGTGTTTCAGATATTTTAGCAAATTATCTTGCTAAAAAAATAAATCATAATTCTGTAAAGAATAACTTTATTTTTTCAATATTTTTTTATTTAATTGAAGAATCTAAATAGTATGGATTTGTATGCTAAACATATTTTTCTAACTTTTTTATACGTTTTTTAAATCTCTTCCAAAATTTATTAATTTTAAGCTGTGTATATATAGCTCTATTTTTAGGTTTTGTTTTCTTAAATAATTTAAAAGCTTTTTTATAATTCTTATCAAATAAAGTATGTTCTTCTTGGTTAACACTAATTAAATATTCACTCTTTACTTTTCTTAAAAGTAAACGAATATTTTTTCTTGATGTTCTGGCTATTTTCTTTTTTTTGCTCTGTGCTTTTTTAATATATGTAATAATTTGAGAAATCAGTTCTTTAATATCCACTTCTGAGTTATTATTTGCAGGATTATTTGAATCAATTGGATCTGCCGGTTCGTCTATTTCAGGCAAGTTACAAATAAGAGGTGTTAACAGAGGTTCGTCTTTTAGTATTGCTTCAAATTGGTGAATAACATTTTGATTGTTAATTTCTCCAGAGATAGCTTGAGGGATAATTCTATAGTTTGGATGTGAAAGATTTAGAGAATATGAAGTAGGTTCCCATATTCCATTATATACTAGCTCACCTGAAATATTAGTTTTCTCATTAGTATTTAAAGCTAAATCATCACTAAGAGCGTCGTAGTCATTAACTTGAACACCTTCTATAGGTAAGCCTTCAGAAGTATAAACTTGAATTTTTAGAGAATGACTTCCTGGATCTCTTTGACAATTTAAAAATGAACGAGCATCACAATCTCCACATCTGTTTTGATAAAATTCTTTTAAAGTACAATTTGGATTAGGAGATCCTCCCGTCATGTGCGCTACTGAATCAGGACATAGTACATAACTTTCTAAATCAGTTTCATGAAATCTTGAAATTCCTAATCCATTGAGAGCGCTATCCCATGAGTAAGCGACTGAGGCGCGATATTTACTAGCTATATTAGGATTTGTAGTTGTTCTTTCTTTAGCAAAACCTTTTGCCATAATACATCCATCAGTATTGGGAAGGTTTTGTAAATCTGAAATAGCTTCTGGATATCTTAAACTAAAACCTTCATATAAATCTTTTGCTCCAAAGGAATGGCCTAATTCATGAACTATTGTGAAGTAAGATTGTATATTTCCAAGAGTGTCTCTACTGCTTAAATCCATTGGAACATAAACTCTAGTCGATCTTGCAAAACCTCTCGAGAAACGAGGTTGATTTGAAATTTCTGAATAGTATTGTAGGTAAACTACGAAATCATATGAATTAAGATTGATATTATTCTCTTCTACGACGTCATTAAAATATGATTCAACTTCTGAACTTACATTTGTAGGGATTATTTCTTCTTCAACTGGTGGTAACAATTCATATTTAAAAGTTGGATTTGGTCTTAATCCTAAATTTGGATGAGTTAGTAGATTTTGGTGCTTACTGAAAATTGTAGGCCATGCATCTTTTAGAGAATTTAGTGAGCGAAAGCCATATGAGCCAGGTGAAGAATCTATACGAGAAGATACAATGTTATTAAGTAAGGTTGTAGAATCTTCTGAAAAAAGAAGTGATTCTATTGGGATTGAATCAACTGTTATAGTAGGTGCATTAGATCCCCAATCAAAACTTTCAACGCAGTCTTTTGAGATTCCTCTTATTGTACGACCAATAGAACCTGTAACAAAGTTTGAAGAGTCGTTAAAGAGGCAAAGATCGTAATCTTCAAATTTAAAGCCACTTGGTACAACCTGTACAACCCCTACCTTATATTCATGGTTTCCTTTTGGAGGAATTATTTTTAAGGTCATTTGAGAATCAAAAACTAAATCTTTATTTTCATAAGTATGATCTCTTAAATTTGGAGTATTATTAGGTGCTATGTAAAGCTTTAATCGTATTGGAATAATACCGCTTGGATAATTTTCGTAAAGTTCTTCAGCTTTCTCTAGAGATAAATAAGTTCTTGGTCTTACAGTTTTAGAACGAATTAAATCAATTCCTCGCATCTCAAGATCGCAGTTTTCAATTTGGATTGAGGCTACCGCAAATTGAGAACCTATATTTGTAACTAAATTCATAGCAGAATCATTTAGTCTGAATTCAGCTTCTACAAAGTTTCTGACGACATCATGATGAAGCCTAACTAAAGAAGATGAATTGCCGTATGCAGAAGTGCTGAAAATTAGAAAAATTAAAAATAAGATTTTAGGTTTTAGGCGATTTAGTAGTTTCATATTTACTTAAAGGTCACTGTGATAAAATTATACTGATGTTATGAGAAGTTTAGAGGATGTGTTGCTTTATAATTGTTTTTTGAGATAACTAGCAACTTAAAAGGTTTTTTGAATAAAAGTTTAAACTTGATAAATATATGATATTAATTAATAAATTAACAGATTTTTAACTTATTTCTAGAAAACCTTGAGTACATCTTTGTTAGAATCATATTAAAACCAAAGCAAGGTTGTAATTTTTACAGAAGTATTGTGTTAAAAGTTCTACTTTTAAAGTACCATAAGCCTAAATGAAAAAAGAAGTTTTTATAGTCAATGCATTTGGGTTAAGTGAAGTTGGAGGAAATCCAGCAGGTGTCGTACTTGATGCGGACAACTTATCTGAGTCTCAAATGCTTGCCATTGCAGCTAAAGTTGGTTTATCAGAAACTGCCTTTCTTCTAAAATCTGATAACTGTGATTTTCGTTTACGTTTTTTTACACCTATTAAAGAAGTTGATTTATGTGGACATGCAACTATTGCAACTTACTCTCTATTGTTTCAGCTAGGTAAAGTTTCTGCTGGAACTTATAAACAAGAACTTTTAGCAGGGCATTTAGAGTTAACGATTGATATTGATGGAAGAGTCTCAATGGAGCAATCAAAACCATATTTTGGCGAGATATTTACTTCAGAAAAAATTGCCTCAATTTTAAAGGTAGATGCTTCAGAAATAACTTTTGAAAAATTTCCAATAAAATTAGTTTCGACTGGATTGCGAGATATACTTGTACCTATAAGCTCTAGATTGAAGCTTGATGAAATTTCTCCTTGTTTTGCTTCTATGGCTGAATTTAATAAATTAACTGACTCAATTGGATTTCATGTTTTTAGTTTTAATAATGAGTCGTTAAGCCCTGTAGCTTTTTGTCGAAACTTTGCTCCACTTTATGAGATTAATGAAGAAGCTGCCACTGGAAGTTCTAGTGGTGCACTTGCTTGCTATCTTTATAAATATGGATTGAAAGTAAAACATTTTGAATTCCATCAAGGATTTTCAATGAATCGCCCTTCGAAAATATTAGTAGATTTAGATTATAGTAATGATGATATTTCT
Organism: uncultured bacterium; assembly: GCA_937976335.1. Classification (GTDB taxonomy): domain Bacteria; phylum Bdellovibrionota_C; class UBA2361; order UBA2361; family CALJRW01; genus CALJRW01. The sequence goes on from CALJRW010000149.1 coordinate 6,402, forward strand.
AAAGTAGTTGTTAGTGGTTATGCTGGAAAGCCAAGCAAATCTTCAGTTACGTATTAGAGTTGTCCCGCCATTATTTTTACTACGAGTGTTAAATACATAAAAATACTTCACAAAACAGTAAAAAAATTACTCAACCTAAGCCGATACTAGGTCTGCGTATTTTTTTACTGTTTTTGCTCGTCTTTTTAAGTATTTAACCCTCTCGCTACAAAATAATGGCGGGACAACTCTATTATAGCTTTTATCAAAGAATTACAGTGCAATATTATTTACTTACTAACAAACTCATCAATTCAACATGAGGTGTATGTGGAAACATATCAATAGCTCGCATGTTTGAAACTGTATAGTGTTCTTGTAGCTCTACCATTTCACGAGCAAAGTTTTTGTAGTTACAGGATACATATAAAACAGTTTTTGGCTTGTGTTCTATTACTTCTTTTAGAGTATTTTTATGAAGTCCAGCTCTTGGTGGGTCAAGAATTACAACATCAGGCTTATATTCCTGCCAAGCTGATTCTTCTGCTTTTGAAGCTCTGTATTCGATATTTAAATTATTATTTTTAGCATTAATTTTAGCATCTTCTATAGCATCAGCTTCAATTTCAATTCCTAAAGTTTCTTCAAAATGATTTGCAAGAGCTATCGAAAAGAAACCAGAACCGCAGTATAGATCTAGTAACTTACCTGACATTTTTTCTGATAAAAATTCTTTTGCAGTGTCTAGCAACAATCCAGAAGTATAAGAATTATTTTGAAAAAAAGCTTGAGGGCTTATTTTATAGTGAAAAGAATTAATACTTTCTTCAAGATAACCTTTTCCAGAAATACTTATAGTTTCTTCTCCTCTTGAAACATCTCCAGTGGTTGGATTTATTGACCAAACAAGACTTGTTTCATTTACTTTAGACGCTAAATTTTCAAGTTCTAGTTTAGCTTTTTGTTCTTCTTTTTCGCTTTCAGCTTTGCTAGTAACAATATTTATTAAACTTTCACCAGAACTTGATGCTCGAATAACAGCATATCTTAAAAAACCAAAATGTTTTTTTCTATCAAAAAAACTTAAATTCGCGTCTTTCGTCCAGTTCCTTACAATTGTGAAAAGATTTTCAATTTTTTCATCTGAAATAAAACAAGGATGATTATCAATAACTTTCCACCATTTCCCTTTTTCTCTTAAACCAACAAGGCCTTGAAAGTTGATTACAAAATCCATTCTATTTCTGTAATTATTTATTTTATTAGATGGTAGAATTTCAGAGCACTCAATTTGAAGCTCTTTTAACTTAAAAGAGCCATTTATATCAGATAGTTTTTGAGTGAGTTGCTTAGGATATGGGATATGGGACCAACTACACGATCCACACACTTCCTTATTTGGACATTTTGACATTTTCTTAGGTTACATAATAGATTTATTTAATACAAATTAAACAGTTTTTTAAGCATATGGATAAAAAAATATTAATTTTTGGTGATAGCATTTCTGCAGGCTGTAATTGCTCAAATGGAGGTTGGAGCGGACTTCTTTTAAAGCATACAACTGAAGTGAGAAAAAATTCAGATAAATGGACTATAGTAAAGACAGAAAGAAATTTCCGTTAAAGCATCAGACTACAGAAGTTAATTTTTTGTTTAACTTATTTTTTATCTAAGTAGGTATTGACTATTAGTAGTGTTTTTTATTTGTTGAGGAGTGAGAGAATTGAATGC
>CALJRW010000150.1 GCA_937976335.1 uncultured bacterium
TTGGGTATAAATTTGACTAACTTTAAGAATTAATAGTTAGATAATTCAGACTAGTGAGTTTCGCTAGAAAACAAGGAAAAATGAAATTTTTTTGAGAAAGATAAAAATATAACTTCCGAGAATAAGATTTTTGTAAAAAATTCTAGATTTTAAGTTTAATTTATATGCTAAGATTTTTTACTAGAAACAACTTCAAGGGTAGGTAGTTTAACTGATATCTAAAATCTTTATTAGTAGAACTAAGTTTTTTTTAAAAAAACTTCTTTTGAAAAAACTCTTGTAGGTCTTTTCATCAAATCAGATAATTATTTAAAAAATCAAAAATTACTTTGAAAAAATTACTTTAAAACTCAATTAGGAAGAAGCCAAAGCCCCTTTAGCTTTTTCAGCAATTTTAGCAAAAGACTCAGGATTATTCATAGCGATATCTGCCAAAGACTTCCTATCCAGTTCAACCTTAGCCAAACTTAAGCCTCTCATAAACTTTGAATAACTTAAGTCAAAAAGTCTTGCTGCTGCGTTTATTCTAGTAATCCAAAGCCTTCTAAATTCTCTTTTCTTAACTTTTCTATCTCTATATGCATAAACAAGGGCTTTTTCAACTGCGTCTTTAGATAGCTTAAAACATGTCCCTCTTCTATCTCTATAACCTTTAGCAGCTTTTCTGTACTTATTATGCTTACGCTTTCTTACAATTCCTCTTTTGACTCTCATAACTTTATCCTAATTATTTATTATTTTCTTTTGGAAAAATATCTTAACAAACCTTTTATTAAACCGGTATCGGCTTTATCAACATACCCACCACCCCTTAACTGTCTTCTAGTCTTTGGTGATTTTTTTGCAGTATTATGACTTCTATAGGCCTTCCCTCTTTTTATCTTCCCCTTAGCTGTCTTTCTAAACTTTTTATAAGCAGTCTTATTAGTTTTTATCTTAGGCATTAAATTCTCCCGCCAAATAATATTATCAAAAATTTATATCAAACTTTCTCTCTGCTAAATTCTCACTAGCAAAAACAAACCACATCAAAAAAACATCAATATGGTAGGCACGAACAGACTCGAACTGTTGACCTCTTGCCTGTCAAGCAAGCGCTCTAACCAAGCTGAGCTACGCGCCTGAACCCGAGGTAGGGATTGTACCAAATTATATTAAAAAAGCAATGATTCCAAGAATATAGTAATTGCAAAGATTTTAAGATATAAATTTAACTAATAAATTCAAGCACTTTTGTTGTTCTTTACAAAATCTCCCTTATTTTCCATAACTTTCCAATTTTTAAGAATCTCAACAGCCTTTCTAAGTTGAGCATCTGCATCAAGCCAAGATTCAATAGGCTCAGTTTCAGGATCTATTCTTTTCGCCCTTGGAAGCTCTTCTACAGGAGTTTTATTTATCTTTCTAAGAACATCGGTTGAATTATCACTTCCATCTGGATCTTTAATGGCTCCCGGAAGATCTTTTTCTTTTAATTTTTGAACTTTATACGCTCTGCTAGCTAAATCATTCTCATCTTTTTCCAACTCAACAATAATGTCAGGAGTTACTCCTTGAGCCTGTAAAGAATTACCACTCTTAGTATAATAGAGAGCAGTGGTCAGAGTTACGGCACCTCCATTCTCTAAAGGAGTAATTGTTTGAACAGAACCTTTACCAAAAGTTGGAGTTCCAAGAACTAAGGCACGACCATGATCTTGGAAAGCACCAGAAACAATTTCAGAAGCAGAAGCAGAACCACCATTTACCAAAACAACAATTGGGTAATCAGGCTCAGTTCCACGAGTGTGCGCAAAAAACTTTTGCTTTTGAGCCTCTATTCTTCCATCTGTATAGACTAATAAACCTTCGGTTAAGAACATATCGCAGATTCTAACAGCCTGTGTTAAGAGACCTCCTGGATTATTTCTTAGATCAAGAACTAAGCCATCCAAGGAACCATTTGCAACATTAGAGATAAACTTATCTAGAGCAAGTTTTAGATCGTCAGCTGTTTTTTCCATAAACTGATTTAGACGTATGTAGCCTATTCTATCACCTAAATACCTACTTCTAACACTTCTAACTTCAATCTTCTCTCGAATAACAGTTACATCAATAAGACCAGCAACACCTTCACGAGCAATAGAAATTTTAATAGGACTTCCACGTGGCCCTCTTAATTTCCTTACTGCATCAACTAAAGAAAATTCCTTCGTATACCTTCCTTCAATTTTAACAATGGAATCTCCAGCTTTTACACCAGCTTCTTCAGCAGGCGAACCTTCCATAGGTGCGACAACTACTAACACACCATCTTTAATAGTAATTTCAATTCCTAAACCACCAAACTCACCCTTAGTCTGAACTTGCAAGTCTTTATAAAAATCTGGATCTAAATATCCACTATGCGGATCGAGAGTGGTTAACATTCCCTTGATAGCTCCTTTTACTAGAGCTTTAGTTTCAGGCTCTTTTACATAATCTCGTTTCACTATCGATAAAACGTCGGTAAAAACCTTCAACTCTTTTAGAGCTCCTTGATTAAAACTATCTTTCGCAAATAGGTTTGATAAACTAACTCCACCAATAAAAATCGCTCCCATTAAAATCACACACCAGGAGAAAAGAAACATTTCTAACTTAGAAAACTTTTGATTTTTCATAAATTCCTTAAAAGACTCAGAACCTTACACGTTCAATATAATCAATATTTAAACTATAATATTAGATGCATAAAAAAGCTAAAATATACAAATTAGTCAGCTCTTATTTGTTTTAACTTATTAAGACTCGTAGCAATAGAGCTAAGTTCCTCTTTTTTTTCATTAAATTCAAAAATACTAGCATTAATCTTAGTCCTTAAATTTATCTGATTTTGACGCATTTCCGTATTTATCCCCTCCTTATAAGCAAGAGATTCGACAGATTTAAATAAGACTTGAGTCTCTTGTTTAAAGAAATTAATAAATTTTTGAGATAAGTATATTTTCTTTTGTATATTGAGCAAGCTTGTGCGCTCTGACAACTTTTGAGTTTTCAAAAGCAAATATGCGTTTTTAATAGCTTCAATTTTCTTAGCTTCGCTCTCTTTAGCTTTTTTTTGCAGATTACGGTCTAATTTCTCTAGATCTGAAATTTGCTTTTTACTGTAACCTAACTGCGTGTCAATAGCTTTCTTTTGCTTTCTAAGTTCTAATATCGTTTCTTCAATTTGAAAAATCTCTTCATTTGTAGAAAAAATTTTTCTTTCAATTTCTTCAATTCCTAATTGTTCAATCTGAGCAAATAAAAAATCACAGAAAAAAATGTGCAAAACAGAAAATACAATTATAAATATTGACTTACTTTTGTTCATAATAAGATAGAGAAAAATATGAAGAAATTGTTGCAAAGGTAGAAATCAAAACCACTAAGAAAAACAAAATTTGATAGCTAGGCTGAATTAATGAAAAATTAGCAAATAAAATATTCAATGAACTTAAAAATTTTTCTGCAAAAAAATTATAAAACTTAAGACCAATTAAAATCCCAATAATAGAGCCAAGAATACTAAGGAAAGTTATATTAATTAATATAGGTGAAGAGAATTGAAAAAACGACCCTCCAAAAGATTTCATAAGAAATATCTCATTTTTCCTTTTAGCAAATACTAAAGATGAGATTAAAGATAAAACTGTACAGACTACAAAAAGACAAAGAAATGCTAAAATAGCAATTAGCATTCCAAAAGAACTCGATAAACTTCCTAAACCAGCAAAGTGTTCATCCATTCCTTGAATTAACTCAATACCTTTATTAGAGGCAAATTGATTTTTAAAATCGGATATGAAATTTTTGTTTAATCCATAAATCCCCGGTTGTAATTTTACTTCAAAAGATGAAGGTAGTGGATTTTTTTTAAGATCATTTAACCCTTTAAAGTCAATACTTTCAGTAAATTCTTTTAAGGCCTCATCCTTTGAAATAAACCTTGCGTCAACAACGCCCTCGACCCCTGAAATCTCATTTTTTAAATCTTCAATTTGAACAAGGTCAGCTTCTTCAGTTAAAAATATATTAATCTGAGCTTTATCAATTTCAGCATCAAAAAATGATGTGATATTTGTGAATATTAAAAAAAGAACTACTAAACTAACTCCAGCAAAAATAGAGGCAATGAGGCCAAAGAGATAAGATTTATAGTTTCTTAACAAGTCTATAAACGCTTTTCTTAAATAAAATCCAGGTTTTTCGACAAACTCTCGCTTGCTTGCTCGCTTAAGAAGCCCCCAAGCTTCTTCTAAACTGCCTTCTTTAACTTTATTTTTTTCAGATAATTTATAATTCATTTTATTTACAATAAATATGCTCTAATAAATACGTTCAGGACGGGTGTAATCTCCTATTACACTACCTTTGTCTAAAACTATAGTTCTTAAATTTAGAGCTTCAATTGCGGCAACATCATGCGTCGCAACTACTACCGAAATACCAGCAGCATTAGCTTTAAGTAAATTTTCAAAAATCTCCCGGCTCATTTTAGGATCTAAATTTCCAGTAGGTTCATCAGCAAAAATAACTCTTGGCTTTCTTGCCATTGCTCTAGCAATAGCGACTCGCTGTTGTTCACCACCTGATAATTCATCAGGGAAATTTTTAGCTTTTGATTCTAATCCAACTAACTTAAGGAAAGACATGGATACACTTTTAACATCTTTATTCTTATAACCATCAATGTCTAAAGCAAATCCTACATTTTCTAATATGTTTTTATTTTGAAGTAACTTATAGTCCTGAAATATGATACCACTTGATTGTCTATAAGCTCTTAATAATTTTTTATTCTTCTTAGAAAGCTCTTTTCTATTAACTAAAATCTGACCTTTGGTTGGAGATTCACTACCGTACATCATTTTAAGAAGAGTTGATTTACCTGCTCCACTAGCACCAGCAATAAATACGAATTCTCCAGGAGAAATTTTTAAGTTCACATTCCTAATAGCAAACTGATTGGAGCGATACTGTTTTTCTATGTTTGATAACTCTATGAGCATATTTTGAACACCTTAGCATTAGATAATAGAAAAAAATTCAGATTTAGTCGAGTTTTTTTTAAATTGAACTATCTATAAGAATTTTTCATGGGTCTGTCGGAAAATAGAATTCGTCGCGAGAAAAAAGATTTTTGAGTTAAAGGTTAAAAAAATGAAAATAAAAAACGCAGGCGTATCAGTAGGATACGTTGAGTATTTTTCTTTTCATTTTTTTAATCTTTAGCCAAAAAGCTTTTTTTGTAGCAGAATTCCTTTTTCCGACAGACCCTTGATAGGAAGCCCATGGCTTAGCATCATTAACTGCTTGAGTTTAGCTAATTTATTTTAGATAACTTATTATTTGACTCCTATATAACACTCTCATATCTTAACAAGCAATGAACAAAACCCATACAAAAAAAATCATTCCTCTCGAATCCATGCGAGGAATTGCAGCATTCATAGTCTTTTTGTATCATTTCATCTTAGGCTTTACTCCACAATGGCATGGCCTTGATGCAAAAGTTGCAATTGTAGGAGCAAACTTAAAAGAAACTCCTTTCTTTTTTTTTATTAATGGTCTTGGTGCTGTAACTTTTTTTTTCGTACTTTCAGGCTTTGTTCTTTCTTACAAGTTTTTCAGCACAAGAGATACAAGCACTCTTATTCATTCTGTGATAAAAAGATGGCCGAGATTATTCCCTCTTGCTTTAATTTCAACGCTAATTTCCTGTTTTTTAATTAAAAATGATCTTTACTATTGGAAACGAGCTGCCAAAATTACTCACTCTAGCTGGATGTCAAGTTTTGCTCACGCACAAAGTGGTTTCCAACATGCGAGTTATTTTGACGCTTTTCTACAGGGCTTTTTTTATACATTTTTTAGAGGTGATGAAAACTTAAACTCTAGCCTTTGGACTATGAACTTTGAATTTATTGGTAGCTTAATTGTTTTTGGCTTAATAGGAATACTTAATAAAAGAAAAGCTTTTCAAGGGCTTCTTTTAATATTTACTGTAATCGTTACTTGTTACCATTTTAACGTCCTTATGATTCCTTTTGTAATGGGCTGTTTTTTAAGTTTTTGTAACTGCCAAATTGGAAAATTTAAAAATGTAAAAAATTCACCCTACATCCTCATACCTGCTTTAATATTTGCATTTCTAGCACTTGGATATCTAGAACCGGGGACTGGATTTTATGGCTTTATGAACATCTTTGGTAAGAACTCGGCCTTTCAAATAAGAATCATCTTACATTCTTTAGCTTCAATAGTTTTAATTCAATCTGTTTTAAATTATGATTTTCTCTATAAGCTCTTTGATAATAAGGTAGGAAGATTTTTAGGCCGTTCTTCATTTGCACTATATGTCTTTCATGTCCCGCTTATGTTTTCTTTTTCAGCATTTCTTTTCTTATATCTTCGTAAACCTTATGGATACATAACTAGCGTTGTGGTTACTTTCTTTGCTACAACTATTATTTTAATTTTACTTTCTTGGCTTTTAACGCTCATTGATGAGTTTTGGAGCAAGATAGTTAACACCATTGTGAAAAATAAGTTTTAAACATACAAAATACTCATGTCTTTTTCTTTTAAAAAAATTAACTATAATTCAAAACTATTTTTTCTTACCTTGTTAATATTTAGTTTTATTATTCGTTTTCTATATTTAAGTGTTGGACTTAAAAATTTCACTATAAATGGAGATGAAGCTACTAATTTTCTACAAGCTAAAGAAATAGCAAATGGGGTTAAGTCGCTACTATTTTGGGGACAACCATATCAATTTCCGATCGAAGCTTACTTAATGTCTTTTTTTTATCCTCTACTTGAATGGAATACGTTTGGAGTAAGAATAATCCCCTTTCTTATTTGCTTACTAAGTTTTTTCATTTTCTTACTTCTTTTCAAAAAAATTGGAAATTTTAAAGAAACTTGGCCAGGAGTTTTGTTGTTACTTTTTCCTTCAACATATTCACTTTTAAGACAAACTATCCTATTTACTCCACAACATAGCATAACACTACTTTTTTCTGCGCTTTGCCCTTTAATGATTTGGTATGTTAAGAATTCACGTTATCCGAAATCTTTTTCTTTTTTAGGAGGACTTTTTGCAGGCTTAGCTGTTAGTAACCACTTATTAGCAGCATCTATTGTTCTTCTAACAACTCTTGCAATTTGCTTTGCTAGGTCTTTTAAAACTGCAGTAAGAAATACAATCTATTATACTTTAGGAATTCTACTTGGCTTATCTCCTTATATTTATGTAAAGTTATATATTCCAGGAGCGTATCAAAAAGTTGCAGAACGCTACCCTTGGCATGAGAGCTTCGATCAACTTTGGAATCCAATTTTAAACACTCTAATTCCTGAAGCAATTGGAATAAACACTATCTTTTATCCAGATGTTGGACCTACTGTTGATACCTTTAATTATTTTATACCAGCTTTCAGTATACTCTTTTCTTTTATACTAATTTTTTTAACTATTAAGTCTTTTAGTAAATTTATTAAAAGATTACGCACTGACTACTGGCCAAGCTTTACCTTAGAGGACGTTTTCTTAGGAACAACTATAGTTGCCCTAATACTTTTATCAATTACTAAAATGACACTCCGACCAAGATATGCCTTATTTATTGTTTGGTGTTTTCCATTTTTATTTTTCTTTTTCTATAGATCATTTGAAGGAATCTTGAAGAAAGTAGTAATTATCTTTGCAGTATTGTTAATATTCATTAACCTAATTAGCGCAAAAGAAGTATATGCTTTCTGGAATCGCAAAAATGTTTCACATAAAGATGCTTTTATGCCAAAACTTGACCCTTTGCTTAAGTTTTTTAAAAAACAAGGAATTACGCATTGCTATTCAGGTTGGTGGCTAGCTTACCAAATTAACGTGAGCACGAAAGAAAATACAATATGCTCTCCTCCATTTAACGATAGGTTTTTAGGCTGGGCTCAACCATATTATAGAAAGCTTGTAGATCTTGAATTTAATTCGGCTTTAGTTGAAGGGGTTTATCAACATAGATGGCTAAAGTCAAAGACTATCATGAACGTTTTAGCTGCTGAAAGATTATCGGCTAAGAAAACTAAAGTAGGTAAGTTTAGTGTAATTCACGAAATAGGAAATATAGATATTGATAAACCTAATATTATAAATGTTAGCGAACTCTCAATAGAAAATAGCTCTTTTTCAAACGATATAAGCCCAGTTATTGATAACAATTTACTAAGCAGTTGGGAAAGTGAAGAAAAACAAAGTAAAAATCAATTTATTGAAATAGAGTTAAAGAATCCTAAAAAAATTCATGGAATTAGATTTCTTTCTGAAGCAAGCAAGCCAACAAAAGAACTACCTAAAGTTAACATTATTATTTTCAATCAAAACAAAAGAAAAGTCGTAAAAGAAAATCATTACGGAGCTATTTATCCATTAAAATTAGACAAAAAATACCCTAGATTTGCCTTTGAAGGCTCACAACTCTACCTTGGTTTTAAACCAACCTTAGCTTCCAAAATTAGGATTGAGATTAGTACAGCAAAGACAAATTCGAAGTGGAAATTATCAGAAGTACAAGTTTTTTCTTAAAACTTCCTACAAAGACACTAAATTATATTTAAAGTAATCTGTAATTTGCAAAATATCTATATTTTTCACTAATTTGGAAAACTTGTCTTGCAAAGCTTCTTTAAATTCACGTAATTGTTTTATATTCTCAACTTCTAAGGTTATTTCATAATCCCATGGGCTTAAAACTCTAATAATATATTGTACTCTTAAGTGAGAAGAAGAGAATTTTATAAACTCTTTTAATTTTTTTTCCTCTATAGAGTTTAAATATATAAGTATTTTGTACTGTAATTGCCCTATTAGACTATGATTTAAAACTATCCCATAGCCAGAAATGACTTCTTCCTTTTCATACTTAGCGATTCTTTTACTTATAGCCTCTGGAGTAATGGTACCTAAGTATTTTTTGGAATTATTGACAATTGTAGAAATCTCTTTACAAGTAACCCTACTGTTTTCTGCAAGAGTTGAGAGAACAATTTCACCTAAACTATCAATTTTCACTCTTTTTGAATCACTAGAATAACCTTTTAAGTTTGTAAGACTTTTCTTTTCACTATAAAGATAGCCTCTAGGGAGATATTGAGAAAAAATATTTATGCCAAAAGTTCTTTCTTGAATTACATTCGGGAATTTATTACCCAAACTATCTAAGAAATCCTTAACATCTCTAAGATTTTCACAACGAAGCGTAAGACCTAGATCATATTTGCCTTCAAAACGTACTATCCAAACTACAATCTTTTGAGTATTAAGATACTTTATTATTTTTTCAAACTCTTTTCTATTTACACCTTGTAGTTTAAAAAAAGTTTTATACAAAGCATAACCTAATTTACCAGTATCAATAACGGTATAGAATTTATAAACAAGGCCTTCATTAATTAGCTTTTGCACTCTATATCTTACTGTTTCAGGAATACTTCTTATAGCTTTAGCTATTTCATTATAAGAACTTCTTGAGTTAGCATCTAGAATTTCAAGAATCCTCCTATCTGTTACATTTAATTTTATCATTTTTAATTTAACTAAGTATTATATATTTTTTTTTAGTTATAAGAAAATATTAGCATATATTCTCTGATTATTCCAATATATTATTAAGATTTAGGATATATATGATAGTAAATAAAAAAATTGACATGCCTCAAAAGAGAAAATCTGGACCAGTAATTGTCATTTGGCAGTCGCCACATACTAACATTGATATCGAGAAAGAAATTGGGAAAAGAGCTAATGCAAGCATCTTACTTTGCCAAAATGATAATATTAAAGAAATAGTTAGTAAATATAAACCAGATGTAATATTATTTACAACTAGAAAAATTTCGAAAGCAACACTAGATTATTTCGAAGAACATAATGTAAAGTTTCTTCAAAGATATGGATTAGGTACGGAAGATATAGATTTAAAATACGCTAGCAAACTAGGAATAATTGTCGGTGACACGCCTCACTATGCACCCAAAACAGTATCTGATCATGCAATAGCAATGGGGCTATCCCTACTAAGACGCATACCTTCTTTAGAAAGGATACTAACTGCAGAAAAAGGATGGAATGTAAATTTAGAACATTTACCTATAGACCCACGCGAAGCAACTGTAGGTATCATCGGCCTTGGCAATATCGGCATGCATACTGGCAAAACTTTTCAAGCTCTAGGAAGTAGAATCTTAGCTTTAGATCCCTACTGTGATAAAAAAAATTTCAACATCCTAAAAGCAAGAGAAAGTTCGTTAGATTACATTTGTCTTAAATCAGACTTAATATTTCTACATACTCCATTAACTGAAAAAACTTTATATATGTTTGCTAAAGAAGAGTTTAAAAAAATGAAAAGAAGCGCATCAATTGTTAATACAGCAAGAGGCAAACTAATAAACGAAAGCGATTTAATTCATGCTCTTCGAAATAAAGTAATTTATGGAGCAGGATTAGATGTTTTTGAAAATGAAAACAATCTTCAGGGAATTTCCAAAAATTCTCCATTTAGAGAGCAAAACTTAAATGTTATAGTTACCCCACATAGCGCATGGCGAGGCATAGGAACTTTAGAAGCTAGAATTAGAGCTGCTATCAAAGGAGCTATAAGAGGGGCATATAAGCTTACTCCTCATACGTGTGCTAACCCAGAAGCTTTTAAAGATAGGCCTAATTTTAAATCATGGATAGCAAATGGTAGTTCTCATAACAGAGCTATCGCTAGAGAATCTGGCTTATACGATTAGTAGGAATAAAAATGAAAATAGTTTTTTTAGATAAATCTCATATTGAATCTAGATACGACATAATAGATTACTCTGCTTTAAACAAACTTGGAACTCTAATTTTACTCGATGTCAAATCACCTGAAGAAATAATTGAAGCTTCTAAAGATGCCGACGTAATAATTACTGGAAAATTAGCTCTTAACAGAGAAAGACCTGCGCAAAACCTATAGATACAGAGCGGAAAAACTATGTTAGAAAAGAAGAATGGAAGAACAACAAGATTTTACAACGAGCTTAATAGAGAGAAGATTTCAAGAATCAAACCAATGGTTTAAGTTAAAGAGACAG
>CALJRW010000151.1 GCA_937976335.1 uncultured bacterium
TCTATAGTTATCCCAAAAAGTAATTTCCTAATAATTCTTTCTTACAAATCTTTTCTACCTCGCTAAAGGTTTGGGGGACATATCAGTTTCATTATATCTTATTGATTTTAGAATAGTTATTTGTTCTCCCTTCGGATGAGCATTTTAAATAAATAATATTTTTGAAAAAAAAGAATTAAAAAGGTAAGAATATCAAAGAGATTCCTCCCAGCAAAGAAACTCTTTCTTACTTAAAATAAGTAAAAAACAAACCGGCAAATACTCAACAATCTTAATAAAAACTGGCAGCTCTTTTAAGTCATAAATTTGAGAATAATAAGAAATGGGAACTAATACAGCAAAAGCAATCAACCATTTAGAATTATAAAAGGGTAAAAAACAAGCAAACCAAAGAACGTACCAAGGATGAACAGTACTTGAACAAAGTAAAAATATCCCAAAAGAAAGAGCTGAAATTTTATATGGATCTTTAAATTTTCTTATCAGAAAAAGCGTAGAAATAATGAAAAATAATAATAGTAAATTTTTTATATAAGAAAACGTTTCTAACTTATCCCAATCAGCTCCAGTTAAAGTTCCAAATAAATGAAGTAATGAATCGTTATGCCTCCAATGTTTAAGATAAACTTCAAGTGAGCTAAAAACGCTCAAATCATAATCAAAAAAAGGCAAAAACATTAAAAATATAAGTAAAACTGAAGAAAGAACGAGCAAATATAAATCTGAATTTTTAAAAGCTCTATATTCTTTCAAAATAAAAATACCAATAGGTAAAATAGAAACATATTTTATACACACTAAAGAACTCATGCTTAAAGCTAAAAATAAAATATTCTTTTTACTTTGCTTTCTTTTATAAAGTTCAAAAAAACAACAAAATAACACAGTAAGTAAAATAAGAATTGCTTCAAGATGACCTGACCAAGTAGTTTCAATTAAAAATACAGGCAAAAAAGCTAGAAAAAAAAGATTTTCTTTTTTTATTTTTTTAATTTTTAATACAAGTGAGCTAATATATAATGTTAGTAAGTTACAAAAGAAGATAAAAACTTTCCAAACTATTTCAGTAGTTCCAAAAATTTTTAAAAAATATTCCGACAATGGAGGATAAATTGCAGAGAGATGTTTATGATCTACTCCCAGCCATATGTGTGTTTTAACATTTTGAAGAAACTGAAGATTAAGGTTATCTGGCGAATACTTATAGGGATTAAAGCCATTACGAATAACAAAGCCTTCCCAAAGATAGCGATATATATCACTAGTTAATACTACTGGGGCAAATATTAAGATAAAATGAGAAAAAATAGAGTAAAACACCAATACTCTATAAATTAATTTATCTCTCCAAAAACAAAGTAAAATATAAACTATGCTTTGAAAGAAAAAACTTAAAGCTAAAATAGTTGAAGCAGAAATAAATCCTGAATAATAATTACAAGAATAAATAAGATAATAAATGCAAGGAATACAAAAAAGGAGCCCTAAAATGTGACTAATTAAATTTTGATTATTGTTTAAATACTTTTTCAAAGATTTTTTTAGCAAGGGATAAAGTCTTTACTGCATAATTGCCAGATTGAACTTTTTCTTTTAATACAGCAACTCTTTTTTTTCGCTCTTCATAATCATCTAAAGCTTTAGAAACTTCTTCATTACTGATGATTTCTTTTGATTCATATTTTTTATCTTCTGCTGAATTCATAGCTTCTTCCTCTTAATTATATTATAGTTGTTTTAAAAATTTAGAGCAAAATTTTCTTATTTGACCTTTTTTATAATGATTAGAATATGTATATATAGCTTATTTAACGAAAATAAAGCACTTTTAGAGCTTGAGCGTGAATTTGTTAAAAGAACTCAAAATGATGTTAAATTTGAGTTCAAGAATTCATATACAGAAGCAAAGGTTTTAGAGGCTAAAAGTAAAGAAAAAAATACTTTTTTTATTGCCCTTGATGAAAAAGGCGAATCCTTTACGAGTCAAGAATTTGCAAATTTTTTTAATAAAAAACTCATTAATGGCACAAGTAGTTTTTCTTTTATTTTAGGTGAAGCTAAAGGCTTAAGTAAAGAACTTAAAGAAGCATGTAATAAAAACATATCTCTCTCAAAATTTACTTTCACTTCAAGTGTCGCTAGATTTCTTCTTGTAGAGCAAATTTATAGAACTATAAGTATAATTAAGGGTCATCCTTATCACAAAGAATAGCTTGAGATTATAGGAAGAAGACAATAGAATGCCAGCATGGGAAAAATAAAAAAGTTCGGTGTTAATTTCAAAAAACTTTCTGGAGGGCTCGATCCTGCTAATTTAAGAAAAGATAGAATTAGACTAGTCCAAGAATTTATACTTTCCCTTGGCTTTAACCCTGATGAATGTATTCAAGAAAATGCAAATGACACAATTAGATGGGTATTAAGTATTAGTGAAGATGAAGAGCTAGAAGTGCTAGTCGAAGGATTAAAAAAGCCATCTGAAACAACCGTTTATATGGGAGTTAATATTGCAACAGTTCCCGTTAGAGGAGCAACTGACGTCTTAATAACTGCACTTGAAATAGCTGACGGCTTAGTTGGAATTAAAGTTAGCCTTGTTGGACACTTTTTAGTTCTTAGCGGAAGCCTTGGATTAGCAGGAACAACATTAAAAGATTTAGAGTATCATTATAAACTAATTACTGCACAACAGGATTGGTTTAAAGCAACTATGGCTGAAGAGCTTGGGTGGGAGACTTGGCCGGAGGGGGTTTAGGTTCCCTTAAGCAAATTAGACTAACTCTAACTTAGCCTTACTCAACAACAACTCACTCCCAGTACTCAAACTATCAAACCTCACTAAAACTTTATTCCTACTTTCATCCTTTTTATCAAGTATCAAATTCTCAACAACTCCAAGTCCAAGATGCTTATGTTTTACTTTAATTCCAGGCTTAATTTGTTCAGGCTCTAAAAAAGAACTAGTACTATTAAAGTTATCACTTTTATCAAAAAAATTATTATTTTCAGATTTCTCTATCTTTTTTTTCTTATGCCTATTAAACCAAACATTGTTATGTACTTCCTTGTCTTCAAATTTAAAGTCACTTGCAGGTTCATCAGATTCTTCATAATCAAACATATCAAAATCATCTAAATCAGCAAAAAAGTCACTACCTAAGGGTTCAAGTAAATTTTTTGAGATATCAAAAGTAAATCTACTAGCTTTTCTAAATTCACCACCTGCACCAAAACCACCTTGAGAAGAGAAAAAGCCACGCTTCATTGCTCTAGTTAGAAAAAGTTTTTCTTTAGCTCTTGTCATACCGACATAACAAAGACGCCTTTCTTCTTCAATTTCAGATGGAGTTTGAAGTGAGCGATAATGAGGCAGCAAACCTTCTTCTAAGCCTGGTAGAAACACAATTGGAAATTCTAGACCTTTTGCAACATGAAGTGTCATAAGAGAAACATATTCTGGCTTTTCTTCTTCCTCTTCTTTATCTTCACTTAATAAATCTGCAGAACTTGCTAGGCTAATTCTATCTAAAAGATTTTGTAAACCATTTTCTTGAGAATTAAATTCTTGAGATAAAGCCAAAAGTTCTTGTAAATTCTCTAATCTTGTAACGCTAGTTATGTCTTTTGAATCTTCTAAACTTTTTTTATAGCCAGTTTGCTCCATACATTGGTAGATAATTTCTGAAGTTACAGAGTGCGAAGCTCTTTCCATAAGTTTGTTCATTAGCTCAACAAAAGCCATGACTGCTTTTTTTTCACTAGCAACTTCTTTAACCGCTTCCCACGTATCCATATCTTTTGAGAGTTCTGCTATTTTATTTACAGTTGTTGGACCAATTCCCCTAGCAGGCGTATTTATAATTCGATAAAGTGCTGAAGCATCATTTTGATTATAAACAAAACGAAGATAAGCTATAATATCTTTAATTTCTTTTCTATCGTAGAATCTTTGTCCACCAAAAATCTTATATGGAATTTTTTTACTAAGGAGCGCTTCCTCAAGTGCTCGAGATTGAGCGTTAATTCTGTAGAGCAAAGCAATATCAGAAGCTTTACCTCCATCAGAAATCAAACCTGAAATTTTCTTAGCTATAAAGTCAGCTTCCTTCTTCTCGTTAAAGGTCGAGTAAGTATATATTGGACTCCCAGCATCTGAATCAGTCCATAACTTTTTTGATTTTCTATTACTATTTTTAGCAATCACATCATTTGAAGCATCTAGAATTGTTTGAGTAGATCTGTAGTTTTGTTCTAATTTTACAACTCGAGCTCCAGCAAAATCTTTTTCAAAATTTAAAATATTTGCTATATTTGCCCCTCTAAAACCATAAATTGACTGATCATCATCTCCAACAACAAAAAGATTTTTATGCATTCCTGACAATTGTTTAACAAGCATGTACTGAACTTTGTTCGTATCTTGAAATTCATCAACTAGAATAAATTTAAATTGATATTGATAGGCTTTTAGAATTTCTGGTTTTTTTTGGAACAATTTTACAACATTAACTAAGAGATCGCCAAAGTCCATAGCTTGTGATTTCAAAAGCTCTGCTTGATAGCGATGATATACATCGGCTGCTAACTTTCTTTCATAACTCTGAAAACCTGAATCTGCATAATCTTCAGAAGAAATAAATTCATTTTTGGATCTATCTATTTCTCTTTGAAAATATGAGGCAGGATGCTTTTTTGGATCAATTCCTAATTCTTTTAATAATTTTTTTATTATTGTTAGACTTTCCTGTGAGTCATAAACTGGGAAACCATAAATATAGCCAAAATGTCTATGTTGTTGTCTTAAAATCTTTAAGGCCGTTGAGTGAAAAGTTGCAGCCCATAGGCTTTTAGCTTTATCACCTAACATCATTTCAAGCCTTTCTTTCATTTCTTTCGTAGCTTTATTAGTGAAAGTTACAGCTAAAATTTGCTCAGGTTCGACGTTATTTTCATTTATTAAATGTGCAATTCTATAAGTTAATGCCCTAGTTTTTCCACTTCCAGCTCCAGCTAAAATTAAAATTGGACCTGTAAAATGTTTTACAGCTTGAATTTGTTTATCATTTAATTCTTGTTCGAGATTATTCATTAGTACCAATTGTTAAATTATTTATTAGGCTTGTTTAAAAATAAAGTTAGTCGCGAGAAAAAAGATTTTTTCGTAGCAGAACTGTATTTTTCAACAAGCCCTTATTACAGAGCAAACATTAACATATAAAAAAAAAGAGTCCAGGAGTTAACTCCTAGACCCTCAGGTTACATAAGGTTTTACACAAAATGAAAAATAATGCTTTTTGGCTACAAATCCAAATTACACTTATTAAAATTATGCTGCTTCTTTAAAAGTTTTTTCAAAAACTATATCTTTTGGCATTAATCTGATGAGAGGAATAACATTATCAAGGCTTTTCTCCTCTGGTTGCTCAATTGAATTTAAAATTAATTGAGTAATCGCTGCTAGCATACAAAGTGATAAAATAAACTCTACTGTTAAAATGAAAGCTTGTATTCCCATATTTTTCCCTCTAAAATTCCTACTTAAAAACCAAGTGTTTTCTATATTTTTTTTATATCGTAAATTAAAAGATCTTTCAAGTCTTTTTCTAGTATAAAATTTTATAGAAAATTTTAAAATCCCATTCTATTTTCTATTTTTTCTAATATTTTCAATATGTTTGCTTAATTTTATTCACTAGCTTAGTATCTATGGAGCTGTTGAAAAATAATTTTATGAGTAACAATTACAATAGAAAAGACCAGTTCTACAAATCTGCAAAGGAATCTGGATATCGCTCCAGAGCTTTCTTCAAATTGAAGGAAATGGACAAGAAATATAAGCTATTTAAGAGAAATGATTCTGTACTTGATCTAGGTGCTTGGCCAGGAAGTTGGCTAGAATATACTATTAAGGCCGTAGGAAACTCGGGCCTTTGTGTAGGAGCTGATTTGGTTGAAATGAAGGAATTTCCGGAAAACAATGTTCATTGTGTTACCGGAGATTTGAGAGATGAATCAACAATTGAAGAAATTCTTTCCATTAATCCAAAAAGATTCGATAGTGTTATATCAGACATGTCTCCAAAACTAACTGGGATCAAAGAAGCAGATAGGGCTGGAGCAATTGCCTGCGCTGAACTAGCTTTTTGGTTAAGCGAAAAGTTTCTCAAGCCAAATGGAATTTTTTTAACAAAGGTATTTAAAAGTGAAGAAGCAAATCAATTTTTTAGAGATATAAGAAAGTCTTTTGATGAGCTTAAAAGAAGCAAACTTGATAGCACAAGAAAAACATCTAACGAATTTTACATTATTGGCATAGGATACAAAGGATGAACGCAGTAGCAATAATACAAAACATCGGCACTCAAGTGATAGATATCAATACCGGATTCGGTAATTCTGTTATCTTTCTCGTAAGAAGCATCATAAGCATGTTTAAACGTCCATTTCGGTTTTATCTTTTCTTAACTCAAATGCTTCAAATTGGAGTTAATTCAACAATTGTTATTGCTTTAATAGGAATTTTTACTGGTGCTGTTTTAGCTGTGCAAGGTGAGTACACACTATCTCGTTTTGGAGCAACTGGTTTTATTGGCTCAGCAGTTGCGCTAAGCCTCATAAGAGAGCTAGGTCCTGTCCTTACAGCATTAATGGTAATCGGAAGAGCGGGTTCAGCAATAACAGCTGAACTTGGGATTATGAAAATTACGGAACAAGTTGATGCTCTAAAATCGATGGCAGTAGATCCCATTAAATACTTAATGGTTCCTAGAATACTAGCTGGCACTATTTGCATGCCATTACTAACCGGACTTTTTATTCTTATTGGAATTTTCGGAGGCTATCTTGTTTCTATAACGCTCTTAGGTATTAGCTCTGGTGTTTTTCTTACTCAGATGTTTGCTGCTGTTTCGATGACCGATATTTATTCAGGTTTTATCAAAGCAACGGCCTTTGGCTTTATCTTTGGCTGGGTGAGCTGCTACAAAGGTCATACTTGCGGATTTGGAGCAAGAGGAGTTAATAAAGCAACGACCCAATCAGTAGTTACATCATCAGTTGCAATATTAGTTGTTGATTATTTTTTAACTAGCATATTAACTAGATTTTTTTTGAACTAATTACTTGAAAGTTATATCCATACAAAATGTTTCTAAAAGTTTTGGCACTCAACATGTGCTTAAGAATGTGAGCCTTGATATTTCACAAGGAGAAACTGTAGCTATCGTTGGACCAAGTGGTGTTGGAAAATCAGTTTTACTAAAAATTATCATGGGAGTAATGCAACCTGATTCTGGAAAGGTCGAAGTTTGTGGAGAAAACATAACTATCGCTAATTCTGAAGCTGAAAAAAATGAAATTAGAGAAAATCTAGGAATGCTTTTTCAATCAGCTGCTTTACTTGATTCTTTAACTCTATATGAAAATATTGCTTTTCCACTTATTGAAAAGGGAAAGTTTTCAAAAAATCAAATCCACAAAAAAGTAGTTGAAATTGCAGACTCATTAAGCTTAATTTCTAATCTTCAAAAACTACCTCAGGAAGTCTCTCTAGGTATGAGAAAAAGAGCTGGCATGGCTAGAGCTCTTATTACTAAACCTAAGGTATTTTTACTTGATGAACCAAACACTGGTCTTGACCCATTAGTTGGACAAGAAGTTTACGAATTAATTAATTTATCTAAAAATTTAGGTGACTTTGCTGGAATAGTTGTCAGTCATGAACTTCCTGAAGTTTTTCAGGTTGTTGATAGAGTTGCTATGTTATTAAATGGTGGTTTTATAGCTATTGGAACTCCAGAAGAATTTGCAACAACTGGCGAACCTGCAGTAAAACAATTTATAGAAGGAAAAATAGATGGCCCAATCAGAATCCAATAAAGCTAAAGATGTCCCAAAACCAAAAAGAACTTTTACAACAGAGTTCTTTGTAGGGCTTTTTACAATTTTAACTCTTCTTTGTGCAGCTTATCTCGCTGTGGGACTTGGAGGCTTAAATATTAATGCGTCAAAATATTACACTGTGCATGCTGAATTTGATAATATTTCAGGATTAACTTCAGGGGCTTCAGTTGAAATTGCTGGGGTTAAGGTAGGAGATGTTACGGAAATTCAGTTAGAAAAATCTGAAGGAGATAAACCTGCAAGTTATGCCATTGTTTCTATGAAAATCAAAAATGAAGTAAAACTACTCGATGATGATATTGTTAGTATTAGAACCAAGGGAATTATTGGCGATAAATATGTAAAGCTATCAAGAGGGAGTTCTGATATAATTGTAGGAGATGGCGAATATTTGTCAGAGACAGAATCTGTAATTGATATTGAAGATTTAATTGGGAAATTCGTCCATAATTTTGGAAGCGAAGATGAAGATGAATAAGAAAGGAGAAATTATGCGTAACTTACTAAAAATACTATTATTTTCCATGTTTTTTAGCTTAAACCTATCTGCTGAAGGTTTAAAAACTCCAGATAGCCTTATCGAACAAACAGTAGAAAAAATTGTTCAAATTAATGAGGAAATACCTGGGAAAGAAAACTCTGCATTACGTCGCACTAAAATGATGTCTGTGATTGAGCATAGATTTAACTTTGAAGAAATGTCTAAAAGATCTCTTGGAGCTCATTGGAAAGCAATTTCAGAAGCAGAACAAAGTGAATTTGTAGGTGTATTTTCTGAACTGCTGGCTAAGACTTATCTTGATAAGTTAGATCAACTTAGATCAGGAATGGTGAATATTGCTGACACTAAAATAAGAGAACCTAAAGCTTTAGTAAAAACAATGGTTAAATTTGATGACACCAAATTTCCCCTTGATTATAAGATGGTTAAACAGTCTGGTGATTGGAAGGTATATGATGTTGTAATTGAAAACATTGGACTTGTATCAAACTATAGAAGTGAATTTGCAGGAATTATTCGAAAAGACCAATTTGCAGGGTTAATGGAAAAGCTTAGGAAGAAGGTTACTACAAATCACTAGGGATATAAGAATTTTTATTAGAGACTTGTAATTAGTTTATAGTTATTTCAAAAAATTATTTCCTATCTGAAATTATTTTTAGGATAACTATAGCGAAAGTCAAAGTTAATTTAAATTCTTAATTCAAACTCAACTAAAATAGGCAAATGATCAGAAAAGCCTGTTTTGATAACCTTAGAGGAAAGAACTTTTAAATCATGACTTGCAAAAACGTAATCAAGTCTCCAGTTTAATTCAGTCTCTCTAAAACCTTGATAATCAAACTCTTTAGTAGTCCAAGTTTTTTCTTCATATGCTGGGCCGCAATTTTGAAATTTTTGAGAAAGTTTTTTAATGAGTGGAGTATCATAAGCGCTATTTAAATCACCTGTAAAAATATAGCTCTTATTTTTTGTTAGAACTTTAAATAACTCTTCTTCCTCTTCTCTTTTTACTTCTGTCTGAATAAAATGTGGAGCAAAAGTTAAATGAGTAGTTCCAACATTTATAAGTGAACCGTTAATCTCAATTGCCGCTTCTACATAAACTCTTCCTTCTTCGGAATAATTTCTAGTTTCTGGGGGTCCTGGGGTTTTCAGGTAATGGGAAAATGTTTTTTTGAGAGGAAACTTAGTTAGAATGGCATTATCTTGAGAATCCTTATCAAAATTCTTCCATTCTTGTGCAGTTTTAATAAATAAATTCAGCCCTAATTCTTCAGCTAAAAAACTACCAGTGTTAATGCTAGGATTTTTATCACTATTTGTAGTTAATTCTTGTAAGCATAAAATATCAGCATCAACTTCTTCCAATAAAGATTTAAGATTTATTACATCTTCTAAATACCAGACATTCCATTGTAGGAGTTTTATTCGCATAATTCAAAAGATAATCTATACACTTACTTAATTCAAAGAATAAAAAAATATAAGTGTTATACCCAACGACATTTGGTTTTTCTACTTTCAATTTTTAAAATAAAATGATTTGTTGGATATACGGTAAGTGAGACAGAAAAAAACCTAAGTTAAACTATCCTTGAAAATATAAGCTAATTTTACCTATTTTAACTACCTGAAATAACTGCTTATTTCTCAACTCTGCAAATTTTGCAAACCTTTTCGCTCTCATCTATATCTAAAGAAACGGAGAACTTATGATTATAGAACCTGAAATTTTATCATTCTACAGTATTATCTTTGGCCTACTTATTGGCTCGTTTCTTACTGTCTGCATTTACAGAATTCCTTATGGACGTATCGAAGGTCCACCTACAAATTTATCAGCAGAGGCGATAGAAAAAGAAGAAGAGGAGGAAGAAGAAAAACTTCAAAAATTAAAAAAAGAAAAAAAACTTTCTGTAAATTTTCCACCTCGTTCTTTTTGCCCAAAGTGTGACAATCAACTCTTGTGGTGGCACAACATTCCTTTCTTTAGCTGGATTTTGTTAAAAGGAAAATGTCATTTTTGCAAAGCAAAAATCCCTGCTATGTATCCTATTGTTGAAGCTCTTAGTGCCATATTTTGTTTTTTGTCTTTCAGATATTTTGACATCTACACTGCTCCTCTTATTTACATCTTCTGTGCCGCACTAATTGTTATTTCATTTATTGATATCAAGTACTACATAATTCCAAACGTTATTACCTTTAGCGGAATGGCTATTGGGCTTGCTATAGGAGCAGTTAATCAATTCACTCATATGTTCTCTGAACCACTTGTACAAAATCTCTGGGGCTGTTTGTGGGGATTTTTATGTGGTGGTGGGATACTATATGTAGTGTCTGAAGGTTATATGAAGCTGAGAGGAAAAATGGGGCTAGGAATGGGAGATGTGAAGCTATTAGCTCTAATTGGACTATGCTTTGGTCCGCATATTTCTCTAAGTACAATTTTTATTGGTTCACTTGCAGGAAGTATTATTGGAGGACTTTATCTTTTAATTGCAAAAGATTTAGCAAAACCACTTCCTTTTGGACCTTATCTTGCTGTAGGTGCATTAATTGCAATTTTTTGCGAAGTAATTTTACCTGGAGGTTTACCTCTTTTTAAAATTTAATTCTTAAATTCCATTTATTTGGAAAGAATTAATAAAGAATTATAAGAGATTTTCGGTTTTTGGAGTTTTTAATTATAAATGAGTTCTGATCCAAGGCTATCTGTCTTAATTGTTGATGATGAAGATAGTTTGCAAAAATCAATTTGCCTAAATCTAGAAGCAGAAGGCTACTCTTGCAGTAGTATTGGGCTAGGCGAAAAAGCTTTAGAAATAATTAAAAAACAAAAGTTTGATGTAGTCATTTGTGATTATAGATTACCAGATATTGATGGCATAAGTTTTATAAAAAAATGTAAAAAACTAACTCCTGAAACAGAAACAATACTCATTACTGGTTTTGGAGATAATGAACTAGCAGTAAAAGCTCTAAAGTCAGGAGCGTATAGCTATATCACTAAGCCTTTTGAATTCGATGAACTAATTTTTACATTAAGAAAAATTGAAGAAAAAGGTCATTTAGTCGCCGAAAATACAGAATTAAAATCGGTAATTCACGAAAAATTTAATTTTGAAAATATTATTTCTCAAAGCTCTCTTATGAAAGATATTTTTGAAACCGTTTCAAGGCTCGCAAAGTTTAATACATCAGTTCTAATTCGTGGAGAATCAGGAACAGGAAAAGAGTTAATAGCAAGGGCAATTCATCATAATTCCCCAAGAAAAGGAAAACCATTTATAGCAATAAACTGCGGTGCAATTCCAGAGAACCTTATGGAATCTGAATTTTTTGGTCATGTTGCAGGAGCGTTTACAGACGCAAGATCTGAGAAAAAAGGACTTTTTGAGGAAGCGAATGGTGGGACAATCTTTCTTGATGAAATTGGAGAAATGCCAATCCATTTACAAGTTAAACTTTTAAGAGTGCTTCAAGAAAAACAAATTCAAAAAGTTGGATCTGAAAAAACAAAACCTACTGATGTTAGAATTATTGCAGCAACATTGAGAGATCTTGAACAAGATGTTGAAAATGGAAGATTTAGAGACGATCTTTATTATAGACTTGATGTTGTTTCTATTCTCATTCCACCACTTAGAGATAGGCCAGAAGATATTCCAATTCTTGTAGAACATTTTATAAAAAAACATAGTAAAAAATTAAAGGTAAAAGAAAAAAATATTAGTCCAGAGGCTTTAAGAACTCTAATTCAATACAACTGGAAAGGAAACGTTAGAGAGCTAGAAAACTCTATAGAAAGGGGCTTAGTTCTTTCTCCTTCTGAAACAATAGATGTTAACTCTTTACCTGCAGTTATTCGAGCTTCAGGAACAAATGAATTTGGAGCTTCTATAAGCATTCTTGATGAAAATAATTTAAGCATCAAACAGCATACTCGTTCAGTTGAACAAAAACTTATCAAAAAAGCTCTTGAACAAACTGGAGGAAATAGAACCCATGCTGCAAAAATTCTAGAAATCAGTCATCGAGCTCTTCTCTACAAGCTTAAAGAATATAATATGCAAAATGTCGGTAAGTAAGGCACTTAAAACATGTTTAAATTCATGATTGGAATTTCTTCTAAATTCTAATTTTTTTTTTGCTTTAAGAAAAATATCTGTTAATATTAATGTCAATAATAGAAGGAAAAATGCATGAAAAAAATCGCCTTAATTTTAATTATTCTTAGCTCTCTCGCTAACGCTGAAGTCTATAAATGGACAGATTCCAATGGAACAGTGCACTTTTCTACTACTAAAAAAGTCCAAAATGCTAAAGTTGCAAATTTACCACAAATAACTAAAGGGGAAATAAAACTAGGACATTTAAAATTAGTATCGTGTGATTCTCATGGTGGTGTTGATTGTGAAGCTGGGCCTTCTGATACAGGATCTGTTATTTGCATGGATGGTTTTACTCAAAGCTCTGCTATTTACAGATTTACTTGTAATTCTCCAAAATTAAAAATAACTGACGTTTCTGATTTAGATAAATCAGGCTTATTTAGTGTTACTCTTAGAAACGCAAAATCAGTTATTGCTAAAAATACTGTTGTCACAATGGATATTCCACAAAAAGGACTTGTTACTTTAGAAGGTCCAAAAGAAATTGGGGCTTATGGAATTGGTGAATTTAAATTGCCTCAACAATTTGCGTCTAGTGTTATTATTCAACCAACTGCCGTAGATCTTGAAGTTGATTGTGCTAATTGTCCTTAAGAGTTTGGGTTGGTTAATTTTTTCTTTTAGTTTTTCAAATACTTCAAGCAATAAATGCTGCTTTACTAGACCCCTTGCTGTCTAAATGCTTGAAATAATTCAATATATTATAATTGCTTTCTATCTATATAGCTCTAATAATAACTAACCGAAATACTACTTAAGAGTTTAAATAGTTGCTAGGATCACCTTCATGATAAAGAAAGCCAAAATTGATAATATAATTCCTATCTTAAAAAAAGATTGTAAGCGTGCTCTAAAAATGTATGTTAAAGGATTTCCAAAACCTTATTACTGCTCCTTACTGCTTAGAGATGTAAATTGGTTTAACACTTGGGCAAGTAGTGGTTCAACTTATAGAAAAAGATCTGATCACACTAGAAATGTTAACTGTGATATTCGAGTTGGTAGTTATAAATATGACCAAACTACAGAAGGTTGTTTGTATGATAATGATGACGATGTTGAATCGTACACGCACGTTAAAGTTCCAATTGATGACAAAGATTATGAAGGTTTAAGAATTGCTATCTGGAGATTATCTGAAGCAAAGTTTAGAGAAGCTCTTACTGATTATAGCAATAAAGAGGCTGCAAGGTTGTCAACTGTAAACCCTCATGCAAAGCTTGCATCTTTTACCAAGCTTAAAAGTATTAAATCTATAAAATATGCAAATCCAGAAAAAATGGATGAAGAAAAATGGGTTAAGTTTTGTAAACAGGCTTCAAAATGGCTTTCAGATTTAACCAAAGTTTCTGGAAATTATGTTGAATTTGATGGAACTCAGGAAACAAAAATTTTCGTAAATTCAGAAAATAGAGTTATTGTTCAGCACAAACAGGTCTTTTCTATTGCTGCATCTATCCGAAGATTAACTAGTAAAGGCTCACAAATTGAACAAGAATTAGTTATAAACGCCGCAAGTCAGAAAGATTTACCTACCTTAGCGGCTTTTAAAAAAATGGCTTTAGAGAAGTACAAAAGACTTAATAGTTTAACTAAGGCTAAAAAAATTCATTCTTTTTCAGGGCCAGTTTTACTTTATCCAATGCCTGCAGGTCTTTTATTCCATGAAGCTATAGGACACAGACTTGAAGGAAGCAGATTGCTTTCTAGTGGTGAGGGGAAAACCTTCGCAGGTCAAATTGGAAAACAAGTAATTAGTGCTCCTGTTAATATTTATGATGATCCAACTCTTAAAACTTATAAGGGCGAAAAACTTATAGGTAGTTATGATTTTGATGATGAAGGAACAAAAGCTACTAAAGCTGAGCTTGTTAAAGAAGGAAAATTAGTTGGCTTTCTAAATAGTAGAGCAGAAATTCCTTCAAAGAATAATGTTTTAAATGGTCATGCAAGAAACCGGAATTTTCAAAGAGCGATTAGTAGAATGGGAGTTACGGTTGTTGAAGGTCTATATACTTCGACAATGAATGAACTAAAACAAAGACTTGTTGAGGAAATTATTGCTCAAGGAAAACCTTTTGGAATGATTGTTTATGAAACTTCAAATGGAGAGACAGATACAACAGCTTATGATTTTCAGGCATTTTCTGGAGAAATTTCGTATGCAACTTTAATTTTTCCAAATGGAAAAGAGGTGCCTATTAGAGGCGTTGATTTTGTTGGAACTCCTCTACAAGCTCTAAATAATATTATAGCTGTAGGAGATGATATGATGCTAGATAATCACTACTGTGGTGCTGAGTCAGGGTTTATTCATGTTAGTACTATTTGCCCTGCTATTTTGTTAAGCGATTTGGAATTACAGGCAAAAGAAGAAGAACTGGTTACACAGTACATCTTACCAAGACCCAAGGGGTGAGAGTTACCACGTTTTCTTACCACGTTTTCTCAGAGAGTTCGTGGAAATTGATAGATTTTAAATCCATATTATTTACTATTAATATTAATAGCTTACTATAGAATTATTCCTTTTATCAGGTAAAAAAATATGATTTGAAAGCATATTTTTTTTAACTTGAAATGCTTTTTTTCTGAAACTCATATCAGAGCAATTTAACTTCAGAACTCTTTCCTTTCTCAGCCTCTTTTATTTTTAAAGCTTTATCCACTAAGTCAGGTAAATATCCTTCAATTACCTTACTACCAATAATTGTAACTGGCACTCCTCTTGCTCCAACATCTGAGTGAATAATTTTTCCCATTTTACTAGTTTTTATATCAAATTTCTGAAATTCAATATTTTTTGAATTAAGATACTTTTCCATCATCGTACAAAATGGACAACCTTTTGTTACAAGTAGTATTGGTTTGTTACTATCTACCTTTTCTAGATCTTCTGAGAAAGATTGAGTAATTAGGAATAAAGATAGAAAGCTGATAGCTACAATTTTAATTATTTTCATATATTTAGTTTAAAATGGATATAATGATAGCACAACTGTGAGCTTATTAAATAGTTTAATTGATTATTTTAGGGTAAATATACTTAAGTACATTTAGTTTTGAACTTTCTATACGATTTAATGAAGTCTTAAATAGTCTTACTGAACTTTTGAAACTCCTAAAATATTTAACTGCATAGAAGTATTACCCTGATATAAATTAACATCTGCCTTACAAACTATATCAACTATAGCACCTTGCTCAATTAAAGGATGAGAGTTTTCATTCCATAAAAAACCAGTTAAGTACTTGTTTGCTTGAGTAAGTGTAATTTTTAAGTGACTGCCTTTTAAGATTTGTGTTTTTGTAACTTTAACTTCTTTTATTAAAAAAGTAGGAGTTGGATTTCCAATTCCATGTGGCGCTAAAATTTTTAAAGACTCGACTAAATCTGGGTTAATATCAATAAATTCTATATGAGTATCAGCAAGGGCAAGGGGCTCAGTTGGTATTGCTTTTAGTCTTTTTTCACATTCAAGGTTAAAAGCAACTCTAAACTTTTCTATATTTTTTGGTTTAATTTTAAAACCTCCGGCACCTTCATGACCACCATAAGATTCTAAATTTTCAGAAACTGCTTTTAAGGCTTCTACAACGTTAAATTGTTTAATTCCTCTGACAGAACCACTAAAATATTCTTCCCCTTTGCCTATAACTGCAGATGGTCGATAAAAAGCTTCTACTAAACGTTGAGCTACAATTCCTATAACTCCCGGATGATAGTCATCTCCTGACGCTACAATTCCAAAAGGAAGTTCATCATTTTCGTAAACTGACTTTATCACTTCTTTCTTTATTTTACTCTCAACATTTTGCCTTTTTTTATTGAGCTCGTTTAAGTTTGCAGCTATTTTTTTAGTATCGCTTTCTGAGTTTGAAGTTAGTAACTCTATGACCTGGGCAGGCTTGTTCATTCTTCCAGCAGCATTAATTCTTGGGCCAAGTCCATAACCAACATTTCCAGCACTGACTTTCCCATTAATTCCAGCTTCTTTTTTTAAAAACTGCAATCCAATTTTTTCTGAATTTTCTAGCAGTTCAAGTCCACGTTTTACAATAATTCTATTAACTCCTTTTAAAGGAACCATATCGCATATTGTTCCAAGAGCTGCTAAATCTAGTAAATTTTTAGGATTCGGAGCTTTTTCAAAATTTTTAGAAATAGCTATTATTAAATACCAAGCAAGACCAGCAGTACAAAGAATACCATCTGCAAAACCACATTCAGAGTTTTTTGGGTTAACAAAAATATCCGTTTGTGGAATTTTTGTTACGTGATGATGATCTACAACTATAGACTTTAAACCTAAATTTTTAGCTATTTCCAGTTCTCTATCATTGCTAGTTCCGTAATCTAAACAGACTAAAAGATCTATACCTGATTTTTTAATTTCTGAGATCATTCTCTCATTAAGTCCATAGCCTTCAGAGAATCTATCTGGAATATATTCTTTTGTTTTTCCTCCAAGTTCTTCCACAAATTTTTTTAAAATTGAAGCGCTTGTTAATCCATCAACATCGTAATCACAACAAATTGCGAAGGTTTTACCTGCTTTTATCGTTTCGGTAATTAACCCAGCAGCTTCTTTTATATTTTTAAGATTAGCAATATCTGGAAGACTATTTTTTAAGCTAGGATTTAAAAAATTTTCTATTTCAGATTTGTCTTTTATTTTTCTTGCTGAAAGAATTCTAGAAATAACAGGATGAGTTTTAAAATTCTTTTCTATTTCTTCTGCTAACTTATAATTTTGCTCTCTAAGTTTAACTTTTTTGTGAGCTTTTTGGACTTTAAACTTATAACTAATTCCCATTAATAAACTCTCTTACTTCGTCTAAAATTTTTAAATAACCATTTCTTCGTCTCTTTTGAACACTATCTATTAAATCTGAAATATCGCACCAACGCCAGTTTGAAAATTCTGGAGTAAAGCGATCGAGCGTAACATCAGAATTTAACCCCAAAAATCTTAATATAAAAAATTTTTGCGCTTGCCCCTTCCATTTATTAACTGCATATGCTGGTGGTGATTTCCATTCATAAGTATGAGTGTTTTTGAGTTGTTTTTCTATCTTAATTAAATCTCCACTTTCTAAACCCATTTCTTCTTGAGCTTCACGCAGTGCATTTTCTTCATCAGTATAACTTTCTTCAGCTCCACCTTGAGGAAGCTGCCAAGCGCCTGGAGTATCGATGCGCTCACCTATGAATATTTTATTATCCTTATTTAAAATAATGAGACAAACATTTGGCCTAAAAGGTAAGTCAATCATAGGGTTTTGAGTAAGCTAAAAAACAATCATGAGAAATTAAACCATTAAAAAATAGATAGTTTATTTTATCTCTATAGCCACTATACTCAAGCTCATCAAAAAGTCCAGATAAGTCAGATACATTAATAGAGCCTTTATGAATTTTCTCTCTTAACTTAAAATTTATCTTTAATGCCTCAGTAAGAAGTTCTCTTCCAGAAAAACCTGAATAATCACAGATATTACAGCCTGTAGATTGACAAATATTTGCTGAATACTTTTTTGATAAATTTAAATCTATCACTTTACATTTGTTACAAAGCAAGGGAATAAGTCTTTGATTAACTATTAAATTTAAATTTGAGATTATTTTTTCAGACAATAAATTAAAATTTTCCAGCCTCCTAAAAGTATCAATAACATTTTTTGCATGAATACTTGCAAGAACTTTATGTCCTGTGCTTGCTGCTTCAAAAGCAATTGCAGCTGATTCTGAATCTCTTAACTCACCAATTAAAATTACATCTGGATCTTGCCTAAGGATTGAACGTAAGGCTTTTGAAAAAGTTAAGCCAACTGACTCTGATACACTAGTTTGA
Organism: uncultured bacterium; assembly: GCA_937976335.1. Classification (GTDB taxonomy): domain Bacteria; phylum Bdellovibrionota_C; class UBA2361; order UBA2361; family CALJRW01; genus CALJRW01. Next base: position 18,438 of record CALJRW010000151.1, read on the forward strand.
GAAATTCCTTCAACCTCAATTTCAACTGGATCTTCAATACTTACAATATTTAAATTTTTATTTGTTAGTTCAGCCAATAAAGCATAAAGTGTCGTTGTTTTTCCTCCACCTGTTGGCCCACTTACTAGAATTGTTCCATTTTCTGCATTTATAAAATCTTTTAAATATTCATAGGTTTTTTGTTCTATTCCAAGTTCTCTAAGACCTAAAGTTTTTCCTGTACCTAAAATCCTAATTACTGCTTTTTCACCATGAATTGTAGGCATCAGACTTAAACGTAAATTAACTCTTTTTTCAGAAACTAGAATAGAAAACGAACCATCTTGAGGAAGTTTTTTTTGAGCTGTATCAAGAGAAGTTAAAGCTTTAAGCCTCCCTATAATTTGATTATGAACATGAATTGAACTTAAGCTATCTTTATTTTCTCGTAAAACGCCATCAATTCTTAATTTAATTATAGAGCCGTTTAGAATAGGAATAAGATGAATATCAGAAGCTTTGTTTGAAATTGCATAATCTATTAAGGCAACTAAAAAGCCTGCAGCCCCTCCAGTGAATTGTCTAAAGGGTAAATTTTTTGTTTCAAGCGGCTCTTTTTCAATCTGACCTAAATCTTTTGATAAATTTTCAAGTTTTAAATCACCTCCATTATAAGCAAAAAATATTGCTTCACGAAGAATCTCTTTTGGAACTTCAATTAACTTAACGCTTTTACCTATTGCAAATTTTAAAGATTTTTCTAGCTCTTCATCTTCAGAACTTTTTGAAGCAATAGTCACTAGCTCGCCTCCTATAATACCTAGTGGAAGCACCTGAAATTGCTCAGCAAATTTGTAATCTAGTAAACTTCTTCCTTCTTCAGTAGAGCAATTCGCTAAATCAAATGCATTAAACTGAGCGGGGTTCTTACTTGAATTAACGGTTGTCTGAAACTCTGCTTTAACAGGATATTGAAAAAACTTTTTTGTCATGACTTAAACTAATTAATTTGTTTTTGATCGGCTTTATTAGTTTATCGACAGATGTTTTTTTTTGTTTACTCATACAAGATATAAAGATAGCTTGAAATAGATGCTCTTAAGATTGCAGATAACTTACCTCCCTATACCTTCAACTTCTTCAACACCTGAACCTCTCCATTCTTTACTAGAGGCTGAGACTTACTTAAAAAACCTTTTCAACGGCCCACTAACAGTAGAAGAAACTCTAGTTTGCGCCGTGCTAGAACTAGTTCTTCTAGAATTATCAATAGTAACTTTTTTAGATGCCCCAATTCTTGCTAAATGGGGGTTGTATACTACATTTCTGCTAGATGTTATTTTAGGGCTAGCAGCAACACTAAATAAATTTCTATCAAGAGTAGGTGACGTAGTAGCAGAAGCTGAACTAAAAGATTTGCTATATCTATCCTCAGTTTCATTCTTATAATTCTCTTTATTATCTAAATCAAATTTTTTAAATTCATTTGTAGTTCCTGTAGTACAAAATTTTTCAGCTCCATATTTTTTACCCATAAGTTCGTAAAAGTCTTCACTTCTTTGTTTTTCATGCTGAGCTTTCATTTTTTTTATTAGCTCTTTACCCTTTTGTTTACTAATTTCTTTTTGGCGTTTCTTTTCTTCCATTATGAAGTTTTTTATATCTTCAGGATTTTTTGAATGCTCTTTAACTCGCTCAATATAGTATTTACCTCTTGCAAAGAAGCTTTTTCTTCTATCTGGAAAATCATCCATTAACTTATACACCCCCTTAAATTACTATTCTTACTAATAGTTATGTTAAGTAACAAAAGATACGTGCCATTAATATGATCAATATAATTAGGTATTTAGCGATTTATAACTAACGCGACAACAGATTTACAGTTCTTCGATATATTTTTTTACAATTAAATAATTGTATTTTTTAACCTTTTTTAATCCATATGCATTTGGAGAAAACACTTCTTCTTTTATTGTTTCTAATAAATCCACATCTGACGAAAAAGTTGAAATTAAATATATATTTCTTTTATCTCTTACTGCGGAAGATATTTTATTAAATATTTCTTCCTTATATTTATTATCTAAAATTGGAGCAAAGGCTTTGGCTTCATAATTTTTAAAATTAAACTTTTTTGCATAATAATGAATAGCTGCACTATATCCATATAAATAATCAGGATTTACATTCTCATGATCTAATTTCCCTGTTGCCATATATAAAATTAAAGGAGAAGTTTTATCTTGATTTGCAATTTCTTTAATCGCTTGTCTGTAATTATAATGATCAGGCATTATATTTTTAAAAGAAATAAAATATAGTAATCCAAAAATTATTACCATGCAAAAGTAAAGTTTATTTTTAGTTTGATAAAAAGTATAAT
>CALJRW010000152.1 GCA_937976335.1 uncultured bacterium
CTTGAAAACCTTCGGTTTCCTTGTAAGTTATTGATTTTGGTATAACTATTTGTTCTCCCTCGACTCGGCTGAGCTCGTCGCAGGCCGGGGGTATAGAAAGTCCAAAAAGCTCTTTTTCGGAAATTACTTTTTGGACTTTCTATATGTAATCTAACAACTTATTGACTGAATTGCCGAATATAATACCAAATAACATTTGGAGATTTAAAATGGGAAGAAAATCAAATGAAAAGAAAAATCGCTTAAGAAAGGGAGATATAATAAGAATTATTGAAGATACCTTTTTTCATCCTGCAGGCTATTACAAAGTTACAGGTACTAATAATCAAAAATTTTATAACTTAGAAGTTGGTAGTATTATTTTAGGATCTTCTGCTGACATGTTAGGCAAATACTTAAAAGTTAATGAAGCAAAGAAAAATATCGATTGGAAAAGCGAAGAGAAGAAATTTGAAAGTTTTTTCAAGCGTCTAGTTTCAAATCCACCATTTATTAAGATTAGTATGAATGAATTGGGATATATTTCAGAAGATGATATTTGGGACGATATTGAGATTAGGGAATTATCGGTACATTGATTGCTAAATTTGTAGCAGATTTATTTTTACTAGAAGTGAGAATTAAGAATTAAAACAAAAGAAAGGGAATTAACTTCTACAAGGAAGCCTCATAAAAGCTCTCTTGAAGAGCGAAGTTTTATGCTAACTTAAAAGACTAAATGAGCAAAGTAAAAGTACTAGAACAAGAAATTAGACTCTATAGTCACAAAGAAGAAGACTATATAAATATCACCGATGTGGCTCGTTACAAGAACCCAAAGCGCAGTGATTACATTATCTCAAACTGGTTACGTAATCGTAACACAATAGAATTTCTAGGTATCTGGGAAAGGCTGAATAACCCTAATTTTAATTCCATCGAATTCGATGGAATTAAAAACCAAGCTGGCTTAAATAGTTTTATTTTGACTCCTAAGCGCTGGATTGAGCAAACTCAGGCTATAGGCATAATCTCTAAAGCTGGCAGGTACGGAAGAACCTATGCTCACAAAGATATAGCCTTTGAATTTGCTTCTTGGATATCAGTAGAGTTTAAGCTCTACTTAATAAAAGAATTTCAACGTTTAAAGGAAGAAGAGAGAAAAACCTTAGGTTGGGATATTAAGCGTAACTTAGCTAAAATTAACTATCGTATTCATACGGATGCTATTAAAGAGAATCTCATACCTACGAAACTTACAAATCAGCAAGTTTCTTTAGTTTATGCTTCTGAAGCCGATGTACTAAATCTTGCCCTATTTGGACAAATTGCATCAGATTGGAGGAAAAAGAATCCTGATAAGAAAGGAAATATGAGAGATTATGCAAATGTTTCTCAGCTTATTTGTTTATCGAATCTTGAGAATTTAAATGCTATTTTCATTCAAGATGGACTTAAGCAGCAAGACAGGCTTGGAAAATTGAATCTAATTGCTATTCAACAGATGAAACTACTTTTAAATATAGATACGAAAGCAATTATAAAAACTAAAAAGTAAAATTAAGCAATTAAGAGATTATGCAAGAAATACAAGAATAACAAAACTTCAAAAGTAAGCGTCCTATCCCCTCACAGCCAGCCGTTTTTTTTTAAGCTATAAATTTTTAAAAGCTAAAGGCAGTAGAGAATTGAGTTGATTAACTGTAGGTTCCAGAGCTAATTTATGAAAAACCCAATTAAGATATTTAAATGCATTAATTGAAATGACCGTATCGAACCTCTTAGTATAAGACTTAAACTTAAGACTTAAACTATTGAATATGATTTGCGAAAACCCTTTGATACAATACTTGTATGTAAGGAACGTTCAGAATGGCTCCCTGGGCTGGGCTCGAACCAGCGACAAGATGATTAACAGTCACCTGCTCTACCAACTGAGCTACCAGGGAATTTGTTAGAAATTGATTCTATTTCACTTGAGAAAAATGTCAAGTATCTATTTTTTGTTAAGTAGCTGAATCAATTATGTATAATTCAAATAAACAGAAAAACTCTTAAAACCTGAATACTTATGAAAAACTAAATACTAGCTCTACCCTGCAAAGCCCTAGACAAAGTAACTTCATCCATATACTCAAGCTCTCCACCTTTAGGAACTCCTTGAGCAAGCCTACTGGTAACAACATTTGGAATTTCTGAAAGTAATTGACTTATATACATTGCAGTTGCATCACCTTCAACTGTCGAGCTAGTTGCTAAAATCACTTCTCTAATATTTTCTTCTTTAATTCTAACAATTAACTCATCCAACTTTAAGTTTTCAGTTCCTTGACCACGTATTGGAGCCCAAACACCATTTAATACATGATAAAAGCCTCTAAAATCTCCCATTTTTTCAAAAGCGATAATGTCCATTGGTTTTTCTACAATACAAAGTAATTCTGAATTTCGGCTCTCATCTTTACAGATTGCACAAAACTCACTGTCAGATAAAAAGTAGCATTTTTTACAGAAACAAACAGAGGTTTTAACTTCTTGCAAAACTTTAGAAAATGAGTCTGCCAATTCAAGATTTGTGACAATGTGATAAGCTAATCTAGCTGCTGATTTTTCACCAATAGAAGGAAGCTTTGTTAACTCTGAAATTAATTTTCTTACTACTTTTGGAAAACTTTGCACAAATCACCTAAACTTAAATACTTATAATTAAAATAGTCCTGGAATATCAACACCACCTGTCACTTTTGCTATTCCTTCTTTAATTTCATTTTGAACATTAGTTAAAGCTTCATTACAAGCTGCTATAATCATATCTTGTAGCATTTCTACATCATCAGGAATAACAGCTTCAGGTTTAATTTCAAGAGAAATAATTTGATTTTCTCCGTTCACTTTAACTTTAACCATTCCACCGCCAGAGCTACTTTCTACTTCTATGCCTTTAGCATCTTCTTGAGCTTGTTTAAGCTTAGCTTGCATTTGTTTAGCTTGTTGCATTATTGCTTGTAAATTTCCTGGTATTTTTGACATATTATTTCCTTTTAATTTCTTCTCTTTAAAGATACCTCAATAGAAGTTCCAGGAAAACCCTTTTTCACTAGATCAACTACAGGATGAGATAATAGCTCTTGTTCAGACTTACTGACATGAACATGTTGAACTTCTTTCTGTTGAACTTGAACTTCTGCTTCAATAAAACTAGTTTGCCAATTATCATTTCCTGAAAATTGATTTAATAATTCTATTAGTTTGTTTTTATTTTCTGCTTTCTGCAAAAATTGTATTATAAACTTTGAAGATGTCAGTTTTAATTTATTATTTTCAGCAACTTCAAATGAACACCTCTTTAATTGCTCTCCAATTAATCTCGTTGTAATATTTTGACATGAAAAATCAAGAAATTCGCTCCATACAAATTTTTCATTCAAATTTGACTGATTATTTATCTTAATAGCAGATTGCTCACTTGTCTTTATAACTTCTTTTCTAACTACCGAACGCTTTTTTTTTTCAATCGTTTTTTCTGAAGTAGCATTTGTTGTAGAGAGCTTTTTTACTTTACTTGTTTTAATTTGAGAGTCAGAAGCAATTATTTTGGCTAAATCCCTAACAGGTTCTCTAGTTGCAACTCTTACAAATAAAGCTTCAAGTGCATATCTTGAATAATTACTCCTTAAAGCATTATCTAAGCCCATTCGTACAGCATTAAGAATATCTTGTAAGTCAACTAAATCAACCCCTGCAACTTGTCTTTGAAGCCTAGAAATATGGTCTTCGCTAAACCCAAGCTTTAAAAGGTTAGCTTTTGAGCTAACTTTTCCAAATAAAAGTTCACGAAAGTGCCTAACAATATCACGAAAAAATAAGCTAGGGTTTATACTTTTAGAAAAAATATCTTCAAAAATAGTTAACAATGCATCAGGCTCTCTATTAAAAGTTGAGCTTGAAATTGAGAATAAAACATCTTCGCTTATTAAACCAAGCGCTTCTGTAGCATCGTTTTGCGTAACTCTTGAATCAGGTGAAAAAGCTTTTACTCTATCAAGTAAAGATTGAGCATCTCTTAAAGATCCAGATGCAACTCTTGCAATTAAACTAACAACTTCTTTCTCAAGATCTAAGTTTTCTGCACTAATAAGGGAAGAAATATTTTCTCTTATTTCTTGCTCTGAAAGCGCTCTAAATTGAAAAATTTGACAACGTGATGCAACGGTATCTGGTATTTTATGAAATTCAGTAGTTGCTAGAATAAAGACGGTATTCGGTGGAGGCTCTTCTAAACTTTTTAATAATGCATTAAAAGCAGAAGTACTAAGCATATGGACTTCATCGATAATATATACTTTATAAGTATATCCTATCGGAGGAACAGACCGAAAAGATTCAATTAATTCTCTTATGTTATCTACGCTATTATGTGACGCTCCATCTATTTCTCTTACAGCAAGCGAACGACCTTCTGCAATTTCTTTACACACACATTCGCCACACACTTCTTGATCAATTTTATTTTTACAATTGAGTTCTTTTGATAAAATACGAGCTATCGAAGTTTTTCCAACTCCTCTAGGGCCTGAAAAAAGATAGGCATGAGCAATTTCATCTCTTTTGATGGAATTGGACAAAGTCCTAGTAACATGAACTTGTCCAGTAACTTCTGAAAACTTTGTAGGCCTGTATTTTCTAGCTAAAACTAAATATGACAAATCAAACTCCAATTTTTCTGAGCTCAAGCAAACGGTTTGGAATATTCCAAGACTATCGGTATTGCAAATATCTGCTAGATAAATCGTAACAACGAGCTAAAGAGCAGCCAGAAACGTATCACAGAAGGTAGTCGCTTACGGCTGCTTCCTTCCGGACCTGACCGGGTTCACGAGCTTCTCGCACGCCCCGGCTGCAGATTCTACTATAAATTGTAAGTTAATAGATGTCCAAAGCTTGTGGTAATTTTACTACAGACTGTTGCAATTTTACACAGAAGAACTATTAAGTAAGTAGTCTTTTCAATGACTTACCCTTGGCACAAGTGTTGCTTCTAGTTAGGTATGAATAAAAAACTACCTTACAAACTTCTCTCAAAATGGAATCAGATGATAAATGAAGGAAATAGAGAAAAAGCTCTTACTTGGGCAGATCAGTATCTATCTCAGGAAAGTCCTCTAAGACAAGCTTTAGCAAAAAAGAAAGTAGCTGTTAGTAACCTTGTTGAAGAAGATAATCTACTGTTTGAAAGACAAAAGAGTTCATTTAGAATCAGACGAAATTTTTCGCGTAAACCTATAAGCCGAGTAAGTCGTGAAGCTCGAGAACGCGTTCATATGTATTCGTAAGTTTTAAAAAGCGCTCAGTATCTTGTTCTGAAACATTTGGATTATCAGGATGTACTTTTTTAATTAATTTTCTGTAAGTTTTTTTGATGGTGTCTAAATTATCTCCAGGCTTTAAACCTAAAGCTATAAGACCTCTTTGATACTCACTTACTTCAGGACTAAAGCTATTTTTTCTAGAAGCAAAAATTTCTCCAGATCTACTGTTACTTCCAGCACTAGCAGATTCTAGTTTTCTACCTCTAACATAATTTTTAGCCTCATGGTTTCTCTTATTTCTCCAAGCACGAAATAAGGCAAATATAAATAACAATATAAATGGCAAAGAACTATAAAAAAAAGCTAAGCTTCTATCGATATAAAGACCTGAAAAAAATAAAGTGATTTTATCAAACAAACCAATAGGCGTTTTTATATCCTTAAGCTTATCCTTAGCAAGTGTATTTTTATCTTGTTTAGAATATAACTTAAGTTGCTCCATACGAATTGCATCATTCTTAGGATTAGGATCGTTTCTAAAAATTAAAATTGTTGATAAAATTTCATCTACAGGTCGAGGATAGCCTTCTTCAACAAGATATTTAGATTGATTTTCTAAAATTTCTAAATATGTTTTTTTAATTTCAGGATCTTTTCTAGCTAAAGATCTAATAAAATCTTCTACTTGAGCATTTGTTAAACGACTAAAATCCTTTAAACTATAATTTTTTAGCGCATCTGATAACAAAGCATGTGTAGTAGGAGTTCTGTAGTTAACCGAAACAAGAGAAAGAATCTCAATGGTTCTTGCATATTCACGAGCATTTAACTTCGTTTGAGCTTTTAGATGGAGAGATTTAACAAGCGAAGATGAAAAAGTGCTTGGCAAGTCTTTTCCTAATGACAACAATTCAGCAATTTTTTGTGCTCCTCTAAAGTTTCCTTGCCTTAAGGATATATTTCCTTGCCTATATAAGTTTTTAATCTTATCAAGTTTTTGAAAGTACTTTTTCTCAGTTAAGTTATTCTTAGTAAATTCTATTATCTCTCCGATCCGACTTAGATCTTCTTTAAGTAATGTTTCATAAAACTCTTCTTCTATCTCTTGCATTAAAGAAATTTCATCTTCCTCACTAAGCTTAATCTGTTTTTGAGGACTAACTCCTAATTCGAAAAGAACTAAGACAAGCTCCTTAGAAGCGAGGCTATCATTATTTTTTGACACGGAACTATCTAAAAATGAACGACCATTTGAAAGACGAAAAATTTCTTTAATTAAACCTCTTATGCTAGATAAAGAATATTTATTTCTTAAGAATTGATTAAAAGAAAGCACAGCGGTTTCTTTGTCCGCATTTTTGAGTGAAGAAAGAACAATTTTAGATAAATCTAATTCCTCAAATTTATAATTATTTTCAAGTGATTTTTTTAAAACTAGTTTAGGTAATTCTTCTTTTGTAACAATAGATTCTTCACCGAATAAATTAATACCAACCTGACCTTCCTTATCATCAATTGTATAAGTATCGCCAACATTAATTTTCACACCATATATCTCTACTTCATCAGAAAAAAGATTTACTGATAGCAGTAAAAATAGACAAAAAATTAATTTCTTATACATACTCTTTAGAACTCTTATGTTGCGTTTCCACTTATTTTCACAACTTTAGTATATTGCTTACCTTCAGCTTCATACAAGATAACAATCTTATCTCTAAAACTACCTAAATTAATAGCATTTTTAATCTTAACCTCAAATAAGACTTCACTCTTAGTTTGCTTAATCTTGCTAACAGTCACAAAATTAGGAATTTTATCAATTTTTAAAAACTTAACTCCTTTTATGGTTTTTATTTTTAACTTTTTTATTCCACGTTCTTTAATTTTTGATTTAGGAAATTTTCCAAAAACTATACTCTTCGGAGAGGTCTCAATATCTTTTAAAATTACTCCAGCTAAAGTAACAGTCGAAATAGGAGAATCAAAATCATTAGTATATATTCTTACTCTTTTAGTCTTATTCCCAGAAAAACCAGTCGTATCGAGTTCAACGGAAATAGTAGCCGAGTCTCCAGGCTTAATTTTTTCATTATCAATTGAACTTGTAGTACAACCGCATGCAGGGACAACTCTTTGAATTACAAGATCTGCATTCCCAGAATTTGTAAAATCAAAAGAATGCACAACCTTAAATCCCTCCCTTACAGTACCAAAATTATAAACTGGTTCAGAAAATTCAATTTGTGCTTTTTTAAATTCAGATAAGGCATTTATAGATACTAGACAAAAAGCAATGAATAAGAACAATTTTCCTTTTTTGCTAATCAGCATATAAATCAACCCCATCTAGGAATTTAGTATGAAAATTACCACTAACAAAGTCAGGATGATTAAGAATTCTTCTTTGCATATCAATATTAGTTTGAATTCCCTCAATAATAAACTCATCTAAGGCAACTTGTAGTTTTTTAATACAAGCATCTCTGTTATGCGCCTTAACTATTAACTTAGCAATTAAAGAATCGTAGAAAGGTTGAACAACATATCCATTATATATTGCGGTATCTAGCCTAACTCCTAATCCTCCAGGTGGATGGTAGCTAGTTATTTTACCAGGAGAAGGCCTTTGAGTAATGGAATCTTCAGCATTAATTCTTACCTCAATTGTGTGACCATCTATCGTTACTTGTTCTTGAGTCATTGAAAGTTCTGCACCTGCTGCAATTCTTATTTGCTCCTTTACAATATCAGTATTAGTTGCAAATTCAGTAACTGGATGCTCAACCTGAAGCCTTGTATTCATTTCAATAAAATAAAATTCTTCCGTTTCTAAATTAGCTAAAAATTCCACAGTTCCAACACTTGAATAGTTAACCGATTTTGCTAACTGAACAGCAGCATCTTGAATTTTAGCTTGTAATTCCTTAGAAAGCCCAAGGGAGGGAGCTTCTTCTATTAACTTCTGGTATCTTCTTTGAATTGAACAATCTCTAATCCCAAGATGGATAACGTTCTGAAACCTATCACCTGCAATTTGAACTTCAATATGACGCACCTTTGGTAAATACTTCTCTACAAGTAAGTTTCCATCACCAAAAGCTGCTTCAACTTCATTCCTTGCAGTATCAAATGTGTCAGAAAAATTATCTTCAGATTCTAAGATTTTCATTCCTCTACCACCACCACCAGCACAGGCTTTCAATAAAATAGGAAATCCTATTTTTTTAGCTGCTTGTAGAGCAGTTTCAGAATCAAGATAGGCTGTACTATCTCCTGGTATTGTTGGAACACCAACTCTTTCTGCCGCTTTTCTTGCGCGCGCCTTATCACCCATAACCCGCATATTGCTTACGGTAGGACCAATAAATTCAATACCACAGCTTCCACAAATTTCAGCAAAGCCAAAATTTTCACTCAAAAACCCATATCCAGGATGAATAGCTTCCGCACCTGTAGAAACAGCAGCAGACATAACAGTAGCTATATTTAAATAACTTTCCTTAGGAGATGGTGGGCCAATACATATCGCTTCGGAAGCTAACTTTACATGCAATGCATCTTCATCAGCTGTTGAAAATATAGCCACAGTTTTTATACCCAATTCGTGACATGCACGTATGATTCTAAGAGCTATTTCTCCACGATTGGCAATTAAAACTTTATTAAATAGAACTTCTGACACGATATATCCTTAGATCTCTTATCTCTCCAGGGAACTGAAAAAAATTTTAAATTTCCTTCAGCACTCACGATAAATTTAAAAATTATGTTTTAATAGTAAAAAGAATTTCTCCAAATTCTACTACACTTCCATCTTCTACAAGTATTTCCTCTATTGTTCCACTAACAGGAGCAGCAATTTCATTCATAAGCTTCATCGCCTCAACTATACATAAAGTATCCCCTTTACTTACCTTATCTCCAACTTTTACAAATGTTTCAGAATCAGGCGAGGGTTTTGTATAAAAAGTACCAACTATCGGGCAGTCAACTTCATGAACTCCGATTGATGATTTTTTTGCTTCTTGTGTAGCTGGGGAGACTTCTGAACTTGTTGATATGCCAGAAGTTAAAACACCATATTGATCAGCGAGACTTGATTCTAAGTTTCCAGCATATGAATCTTCAGAGAAAGAACTTTTTTTCTTCTGTCTTATAATACGAATATTAGAACCTTCATTTTCTAACTCAAATTCAGTAATATCGCTGTCTTCAATAAGCTTTAGTAATTTTTCTACATCTTCTAATTTCATTAGAGGATTCTCTTATAAATCTTTAGATTTCTCAAGCCTTAGAAAGTTTAAAGTGCTCAATATTGAAATGTAAAATACTGATATTATTGACTCTTTATTGTTAGCTCAGATTATTGAAAATAGTTATAAGAAAAATATCTATTTTCTTATGCCTCTTAAGCTTTTATTTATTACATAGCAAATAAAATTAGAAACCTACTAATCATCTTCCAAAAGAGCATCTAAATCTTCATCGCTAAATTCAATTTCTGCAATTGTCTCTTCAGTAGAATCATCATCAAGATATTCCACATCTTCTAGCTCTTCTAAACTTAGCTTTTCAATCAATTTTTTTAGATATTTACTTTCAGGATGGTCCTTTCTAAGCTCATTAAGCTCTCTCACTGAAAAAGAAAAAAGTTCTTTTTCGTATAATAACTGAGCAAGTAGCAATCGACCTTCGTGATTCTTATTGTTAGCCTCTAAGCCCTTCATACATATAAGAATAGCTTCATCATATCTATTAGAGTTTTTTAATATATTAGCTAATTCAACAAAAAAATGACTTCCTGGATCTTCGTTAAGTTTTTTTCTTAGTTCTGTTTCTGTTGCCACATCTACAATCGAAAATATGAGTTAGAAATAACTTTCATTTTTTTAAACGTGAAAGTTAGTAGCCCTCTCAAAATAAAAAAGTATTCCGAAAGGGCTATTATCTGTATCTGACAAGTTAACAAATAGGCTAATTTATCCAGTACATCTATTAAAATTACCAAATGAAGCTGATGTTCTTGCAGTAACTGTTACAGTTTCTCCAGAAAGATCTTGCCCCGTTAGTATAAATTCAACATTTAGAAATCCTGCAATACCAATTGGATCAGCAGAACCGAAGAAAAACTTCTGTCCATTAGATGCATCTGCAAATAAAGCAGCGAAAGAACCTGTTCCACCATTAGCTGGTATTTCAACCTCTCCAATAAAGTTGATGGAGTTGGAAGTGAAATTACTTCCTGAATTAGGCCAGTTTAACGCTCTGTATCTATAGCTAGAAAACCTTACTACTTGAGAAGTTTCGTTGCTTACAGTGAAATTTGCTACAGTATCAGTAAATACTTCCGGATCTACACTATCCGCCTCTCCATCACAATCACCATTCTGAATAGTATCAATTGATAAAGTCATAGGTTGATTCCCATCTGAAAAGTCAACTGAAGTTATTCTAACAACAAAATTACTTTCATCCTGATCGTCCCCAGGAGTAACACCTCCACCAGAACCAAGAGTTCCTCCACCAGCTCCCGTAAAGCCTGCAAATCCAGGAGGCGCAATTCCTTCACACTTAATTGTTTTAAAAACTCTTCTGTTCCCACCAAAAGGAACTCTACAGCCTAGTCTAAAACTTCCAGCTTGAGTACAACCAACAACACCACTTACATTTCCAAAATCGTCACTTATTGAGCTTCCAGTACTCGGATCTAACAAAGACAAACCAAGTTCTGTATCGCAAGTTACAGTTGAATTTCTAACAGGGCCTCCGTTAAGATCTCTAACACTAACTGTGAAGTTAGTGGTGTCACCAATACCAAGCGTCATACTATCAGCACTCAAGCCAATACTTCCTGAGGAACCATTTTCAGAAACAAAAATAACTCCTGGATCGGGATCGGAATTTTCTCCTGTTTTGCTACTGTCACACGAAACAAGCAAAACAAAAAATGTTAACATTAAAAAAGAAGTTATATTAATTTTTTTAGACATTGCTTTATCCTCTTATAAAAGCTTCTTTAAAAACCCTCTCACATTTATCCTAATTTAATTTATTAGAATAGGCGGTGTTAAAGTTACATTAAAAATTTGCCAGTTAGTTTTCACTTCATCACCTGCTGTAGTAACGGCAACTCCCCTTGTTTCAACCGCAACAGTTGCAGGCAAAGTCAAGGAATTTAGATTAAACACTAAGAATTCCATTATACTATCTGGAACTAATGGCTTAGAAGTACAAATCGTACTAGGCTCAGTTGTTATCCCATCCGGCAAAGTAGAATCAGGTATAAACGTTTCATCCGTTCCAGTGCTTCCAGGAGCTAGAAAAAAACCATAAGGAACTGAAGTATTAGGAACTGCAATATCAGAACCTATAACGTCAAATCTATATTCAACTCTGTTAAAGGTAACACCAACAGTAGAAAAATTATTTTTAAACTTAATAAAAGCTCCTGAGCCAGCAGGATTAAAACCGCCAGTTTCAAATGCTGAACCAAGCGGAACAGCAGCCCTACTAAGAGATGGCATACTTTCACAATCCACTGCCGTAGCATCAGGAGGTGAAAACCAACCAAGATGCGTAAGAGAAACACCCTGATTATTTCTTCCACCATCACCACAGCTTGTGAATGATAACAGAAGAATCGTTAATAATGTATATTTAAATAAAAAATGCATAAGTCTACTCCCTATACTACTAGTTATAAAATCAAAATTTAAGAAACAGCTTCACTCATAGCCGCATCATCAAAACTTCCTTCAATTATTCTAGGTGTTAAGAAGAATATTAGTTCTTCATCCTGGTCATTAACCACACTAGATCTAAACAAGTGGCCTAAAAACGGAATATCTTTTAAGTAAGGCACGCCCGAAACTCCTGACTCTTCACTAATTGCATATATTCCACCAAGCGCAAACGTTTGCCCACTTGATACTAATATAGAAGATGACGCAGACCTCTCAATCTCTGGCGGAATATCTTGGATACCCCTAGAAGCTGGACCAAGCGTACTAGATTTAGCATTAATATCTACAAGCACATAATAATCAGGCGATGCCTGAGCAGTAACTTCTAAAACAATACCAATTTCAATAGTTTCAGTTGCAACTCCAGCAGCTCCTTGAGCACTTGCACCAGCACCTGAGGCAACACTAACTCCTCCACCTGGTAGTCGAATTCTCAACTTTTCAACACTTCTAATTACGGCCGGTGAATTGTTAGTTACGGCTACAGACGGCCTACTAACAACTCTAACTCTCCCTTCCGTTTCAGCAGCAGTAATTCTAACATCCAAACCTTTTGTCCCATCAGCACTTCCAAAAAGAGCGCTTAGAGCGGTTTGCGCACCTGGTGCAGCAAAATCAGAAAATAGAGGAGTACCTCCTCCAGTTTCACCGACAGAAGTGGGGCCAGCTCCTTGAGAACCACCAATTTCAATAGAGTTTGGAAAATTAAACCCAGTTGGATTACCAGTTTCAGGGCTTCTAATATAGAAGAAACCAAGTTGACTACCAAGCTCTCTAATAAACGATCTGGACGCTTCTACAATTTGTGTCTCAATTAAAACTTGTGGAGTTCTCAAATCTAACTTCTCAACAAGATTAGAAACGTTAGTAATACCTTTTCCAATATCTTTAATGATTAACTGATTACTTCTTTCATCATAAGCTACAACTCCTCTTTCAGTTATTACACTCTCAACTAATGGTGCAAGTTCAGCCGCTTTTGCATAACTAATTCTAATGTACTTAACCTTAAGAGGCTCTAACTCTTCTTCAGCCTTTCTCGCTTCTCTCAAAGACTCCCTCTCAGCTCTTAACTTTTCAACTGGAGCAATTCTTACAACATTACCTTCTTGCACCTTATCAAGACCGTTAGTTTTAAGAATAACGTCTAGCGCTTGATCCCAAGGAACGTCTATTAATCTAAGAGTAACTTTTCCAGTAACATCATCACTTGCAATTATATTAAGATTAGATACCTCAGCAATGATTCTTAAAGCATTATCAATCTCAGTGTCTTGCAAATCTAATGAAATCAGTCTTCCTTGATATTTCTCGTCTTCACCGAAAATACTTGAAAAATCATCATCATTTACATCAACATCAATATCTTCAGGAGTACTAAGGACTTCACTTTCGCCTTCAGGCTTAGCTCCCTCGCCTTCCCCTGATTGAGCAAGAACTTCTCCGGCTTCTATTTGATTATTAGAAACTAATACTATCTTCGAACCTTCTACTTTATAATCAAGAATAGTTAATGGCTCAGTAGTAATGGATAACATTACGCCATCTTTTGTTTTACGTGGCTTAACTGCTCTCAAGCTACCTTGGCCTTTTGGAATAACCAGTTTAATAACATCTGAACTAAGCTTCGCATTACTAATTGAAAGCGAGTACTCATTTAAAGAATGCTTATCAAGACTAAAAGTTGACATAGAATCAAGCTCTACAACCAAAAGTTCAGAGCCAGAGCTACTATCTAATTTCACACTTTTAACAAGAGTAGTACCTTCAGATAAAGGATTCCCACCAAAAGAGGGTCTCTCTGAATACGACGGAAAAATAGAAATTGAAAAAGATAAGATCAAAAACAAAAAAATATTTACAAACTTAAAGTCTCTAAAAAGGTTCATTGGGCTTCTCCGGTAAAACTTTCGTGAGTATTTCGTACTTTTTTTAAAAAAAATTTTAAATTCACTGCTCTTAAAAAATTCAACTTAAATAAAAAATAAAGCCATATTATATTAAAATATGCGCATTATAATTAGTAAAAGTACGTTCTCAAGAGCAAACTAAATATAAAATTCTAGTTTATCAAAAGCAAGTTACTCAATAACTTGTGCTAGGTTAGATAATAAGTACCTAATTTATCAAGAGTAAAATTAAGAATTATTATAGTTTTACAAGGATGCACTAAAATCTGCGAAGTAAACCTTAGGTTATTAACTGTCACTAAGCACTTCAAGTAGTCAATAACACTCTAGATATTTGAATTAATTAAGTTGAAAAACATCAAAACAAACTGTGTTTTATTTTTTTCTTCTAGTCCTAGCAGGTCCATCATTATCCACGTTTGCCGAACTCTCTTCATCGCTTAAGTATCTAAACGTAGTAGCAACCCCTTTAGAAAAAATTTCCATCTCTCCATTGTTATTTCCAGTGATCGCTACCGAAATATCATTTATGTTAATAATTCTATCTAAGTGAGCAACTTCATCAAAAAAAGTAGCTAATTTATGAAACGTCCCTCTTAACTCTATAGCTACAGGAACTGAAGCAAAGTATTCATCGATTTCTTCTCCAAGCTGCTCAAACTTTGTAACTTCCAAACCAGTTTCTACAGCTAAATCAGCAACAGATTGTAAAAATGCTGGTATTTGTTTTTCGTCAGGTAGCTCTTCCAATACCAGATTTAGCTTTCTATCTAAACTTCTAACTTCCTCTTTATACTTAGCAAGATTTTTAGCTAAACTTCTTTCTTTTACTATTTTACTTTCTAGATCCTCTATTTTTTCAGTTAAACTTACATTTTCTTGATAAGGAGCAGAATAAATAAACTGATTAAAAATATAATACAAAAAAGCGCATACTGCTAAAAACATTCCTAGCTGATGCAAAATTGGACGAGATAAAAATTTATCTAAGAATTTTTTCATTATTACTTTTCTTCCTCACTTTCGTCATT
Source organism: uncultured bacterium (assembly GCA_937976335.1). GTDB lineage: Bacteria > Bdellovibrionota_C > UBA2361 > UBA2361 > CALJRW01 > CALJRW01. Next base: position 14,976 of record CALJRW010000152.1, read on the forward strand.
CTTATCAAATCTTTTTGCAAACTCTTTACCCATGAAATAAACATTTGCAGCTAAACTAAATTCTTGAATTTTAAGATTTGTTTCATCCATTGTATTTTCTTGTACAACTCGAGAATTTTTATTATCTCCGCTTGATTCTCTATTTGAAGCTGTTGGAGTAGTAGAAACTTGACCAGACTGCTTATTCATATATACCAAACTAGTTTTTAGATCATCAACATCAAAATAATCTGACTTTTGTAGATTATCCATAAACGAAGCAACATCCTGTGGGGTAATAGCTCTACCTGTAATGGTCATTCCTCCATTTTTTTCATCTATACCAAGAAGCCACACTTCATCAGGAGTAGAATTATTTAAATCATCTAACACCCTAACAGGACCAACTTTGCTGTTTTTCAACCTAGCTAAAACTCCAAGTTTGCTTTTCAAAATTTTTCTTTTTTTATCTAATTCCTTAACAGAAGTAGTTCTTCTATATAAATTATTCAATTCTGATTCTAAAGAGGTTTTTTCAGCAACTAAAGTTTTATTTTTTTCAATTGTTCCAAAATACATAAGCGTACAGGTAGCAAGTAGGCCAACCAATAGAAATAAATAAACGAACATCATTAAGACAGCCGTGTTATCTAAGGCAGTTTTATCACCAAGTATATTTATTTTTATCATTTCTATTTTTTCCTAACGCTGCAACTCAGTTTCTTCAAAATCGTTGGCTTTAAAAGTGTCTTTATCTCCAGGTTGCCGCATATACATTCCTGCACAAATACACATATAAGGATTTAAATCTTGCAGTTGCTCTAAGTTAAATCTATCACCTAAATCAAATAACTTTAGAGGATCCATTCTTAGAGACTCAACACCTGTTTTTTCCGCAATCGCCTCTACAAATCCACTCAGAAGAGAATTTCCTCCTGTAAAGTATATTTTTTTAATGCCATCAGAAAGTCCAGATGCATTCCAAAATAAACTTAGCTGCCTATTAAATTCAACTGCAACTTCATCTATTTTTGTCGTAAGTACTTCCCTAAGTTCAGCTTGTTGATCATTTGCTTCTTCAGGTTTTAACTTTAGCTGCTCAGCTTCAGAAATTGGTATTCCTAATGCACCTGAAATAGCTTCTGTAAAAACATTTCCTCCAACTGCAATATCTCCAACAAAAAAACTTTTACCATTTTTACATAAGTTTACTGAAGAAAACCTCGCACCAGTATCTACTATCGCTACTGGCTTATTCAGCATTTCAGGATAAGACATTTCAAAGCAATTCTGCATTGCAAAAAAATCAATATCCATAACTGCGATTTCAAGACCAGCCATAGCAAAAGTTTCAATTAAGTTATCAACAATTTCATTTTTAACGACTACAACCATTATTTCAAGTTTAGATCCTACTCGCCCTAGAACATGATAATCGACTTTTACTTCATCTATATTGTAAGGGATAAAGCTACCAGCTTCGTATTGAATTGACTCAGCTAGAGCTGCAGAACTTTGAATTTCTATTTTAATTCTCTTTGTAAAAACTGAACTTGCAGGAAGACTTGTCACAACTCTTTTTTCTTCAACATCTTGTGCTTCGGTAAGCTGTTCAATTCTTTGAGCAACTGCTTCTTGATTTACAATAATGTTTTTCGAAAATGATTGTGGATCTATAGGAACTGAAGCAATGTTGAATAAGTCCTTAGCTCCATCCGTAGAATTTGCTTCAAGCATCTTTATTGAAGTAGATCCAATATCAAACACAACTAAATCTTCATGCTTGTTCATCATATTGTTAATAATACTTAATATTCTATCTTTCATAATACTTAATCTTTGTTAACAGAAAAAACTCATATATACACGGTGAAAATAGGCTAGAGCATATACAATATTTTCATATTACAGTAAGTCCAAAAGAGAATTTCCCTAAAAAAAACTTTTTGGACTTACTATACCACCTGTTTGTCCTCCGAAGCTTTTCCGAAGCTTTAACGAGGGGGGAAGGTTTTCGACTATAAAATCATAGAGAAATTCTTTCTTGGGATAACTATACTATTGAGTTAAACCAAACCCACCCTATTATATTATGATGATTTTCTTTGAAGGAAGTAGTAGTTTAAATTTAAATAAGGTATATTTTTTACTGGATAGGCTTTAAAAACAAACGATGTTTTGATAAACAAAACGTAAAAGCTTATTTTAAAACCCAAATGACTGATTCTTTTCCTCAAGCATATTCTATAGCAATATCACCGCTAAATAAGACCTATACCTACTATCCTCCAGCAGAAAATAAGGAAGTTCAAATTGGTTGGAAGGTAGCAATACCTTTTGGACGACAAAAAACAACAGGATATATAATCTCAATAGTGAATAAGGTTTCTAATAGCGAGTTCAAGATTAAAAATATATCTGACTCAGATTTGAATTGCCAATGTTTTTTAGAAAGCCAACTACCGTTCTTTGAATGGATGTCATCATATTATGGGGAAGCAATTTCAAAAATTCTTGAAAATGCAATACCTAATAAACCCCTTAAGAAAGAAAAAATCATTTTAACTCTTAAAGACTCTTCTAAAAAAATAAAAGGAAAAATACAAAAACAAATTTTTGACATTTTGCTAGATAAACAATCAATCAACATAGATGAAGTGAAACATTTATCAAAAAGTATTAACAATTCAATTAAGAGTCTTGAGAAACAAGATGTACTAGAAATTACAAAAACTGAAATTATCGATCGTCATATTACTACTGCTAAACCGAAAACTAAAAATTTAACTGATTTAATTTTAAACGAAGAACAAAGCCAATGTTATGAAAAAATTAGAAACAAAATA
>CALJRW010000153.1 GCA_937976335.1 uncultured bacterium
CTTCAAAAAATGGATTAGAGATTTTTATTTGACTTTTTTCTCTCAACTAAAAAATTCAATCTTACACTTTTTTGAAAATTACTATTCTAAAATACTTGTAAATTCTCTCTAATTCGGTCTTTTTAAGCGTCGACTAGTTAGAATTATTAATAAGTTATAGATTAAAATTTTAATCACTCACTATGCAAAAAATTTATAGTATCAAAACTCATTTTAAGCCCATATCTCTTTAAGAGCTCTGAGCATCTTCAAGCAAATCTTCCTCAGTATCTACAAACTCAGGAGTAGCTATTTTCTTAGCAGAATTTAGATCGATAACACTTTTCAGACCATTAAATTTTATTCGAACTAAGTCGTAGTTTTGTGACTCTATTATGTTATTAAAAGCTACAATCTTGTAAACATAAATTTGTTCATTTTTTAACTGACTATCAGTAAAAAAATGATTCTTATCACTCTCATCTACTTTTGCTTTTCTAATTGGAGTTCCAGAAGCTTTAGCTTCTTCCCGCTTATAAATTATTTTTTTTAAATACTTATCTGGAACTTCTGAAATTTCTTTAAGCTTAAGTTTATTTGGAATCAACTTTTCGCCTAACTCTAACTCCGCTCTATAAATCTTATAGCCTACTAAATTTTTTAAAGGCTCTCCTCTAACATCTTTCTCTGGAGCTTTCCAAGAAAAATTAATAGCAGATTCAGATGGCTTTACATCTAAATCAACTACTGCAGGAGGTGCAGTAAATTCAGGAGGTACTGGAGGTGCATACCTGCCACATGACAGACAATTAAAGCCAATAAGAGCAAAGAAAAATAAGCTTTTTGTTTTTTTTAATATCAAAGTAATCATTCTTTTTAGTCTACAAAGCCACGAAGCCTTTTACTTCTACTAGGATGTCTTAGTTTACGAAGAGCTTTAGCCTCAATTTGCCTAATTCTTTCTCTCGTAACGTCAAAGTTTTGACCAACTTCTTCTAAAGTATGATCACTCTTTTCACCTATTCCAAATCTCATTCTCAAAACCTTCTCTTCACGAGGAGTCAAAGTGGAAAGCACTCTTCTTGTTTGTTCTTGAAGACTTAAATTTACAACTGCATTTGCCGGAGAAACTAAACGCTTATCTTCGATAAAATCACCAAGTTGAGAATCTTCTTCTTCTCCAATTGGAGTCTCAAGAGAAATTGGCTCTTTTGCAATTTTTAAAACCTTCCTCACTTTATCAACAGCAATATCCATTTTTTCAGAAATTTCTTCTGGAGTTGGCTCTCTACCTAGATCTTGCACTAACTGTCTTGAAGTTCTTACCAGTTTATTGATTGTTTCAATCATATGAACTGGAATTCTTATAATACGCGCCTGATCTGCTATAGCTCTGGTAATTGCTTGTCTTATCCACCAAGTTGCATATGTAGAAAACTTGTATCCTCTTTGATATTCAAACTTATCTACTGCCTTCATTAATCCAATGTTTCCTTCTTGAATTAAATCTAAGAATTGAAGTCCTCTATTTGTGTATTTTTTGGCGATAGAAACAACCAATCTTAAGTTAGCTTCAATAAGCTCTTGCTTTGCTTCGTATGCCAAATATTCCCCGTTCTTAGCAACCTTAACTGCATCAGAAAACTTCTTAAGATCTACAAGAGTTTTTTCAGTCAAAGCGCCAGATTGCTCTCTTAATTTAGTTAGTTCTTCACCCAACTCTCTTGCATCTGTAGCTTTCAGTTTTAGTCTTCTACACACCCTCTTAAACTCAAGCTGGTTATCAGACATTAACTCGTTAATCGCGTCAAAAAGCTCTTCACCTTTTCTCTTATTTCTCTTCTCTAAAGCTCTTAAGCTTCTACGAAAACTTCTAACTTCTGAATAAAGATCTTTTACATGAGTCCCCATTCTAACAAACTGCTTTTCGTTTAAGCTAAGCTTAAGTATTTTGTTAGCATTCTTATCTAAAAATTTATCATACTTAGCTTCAAGTTCAGGAAATTTTCTCTTTTGACCTTTTGCTTTATTTAATTCTTGAAACTTTTGAATTGTATCTTTTAAAGCTCGCTTATAGGTTGGGAGTTTTTTAAGAAATTTCTTTCTAGCTTTTTCTTCTTCCTCCTCTTGAGCTTTTTTTGCGTCCTCATCTTTATCGTCATCATCATCAACAACTATTGGAGAGGCTTTTGCTGGAGTTTTTTTCTTACTTGCATCAGGATTAGCTAAAGCATCATCCGGCTCTTCTGTCTCTTCTTCAAATAAGTCTTTAAAGCGAATAGTCTTTTGCTTTACGTCTTCAAATAAATCAACAACAAACATTAGCGCACTAGGCTGTCTTATTATTTGTTCTCTCGCAACATTTTCTCCAGATTCAATTCTTTTAGCAATGGCAACTTCACCTTCACGAGTTAGAAGACTTACATGTCCCATTTCTCTAAGATACATTCTTACAGGATCGGTACTTTTTCCAAGCGGAGTAGTTTCAACATCAGAATCAGTTTTACTTGTCGTTGAGCTCCCAGCCCCCCCCTTACTTCTCTTATCCTCAACTACATCTATATCTTGCTCACTCAAAAGCCCCATAAGATCTTCAAGATTACCTTCGTTAACAAATTCGTTAGACATTGCATCACCGATATCCGCTAAACTTAAGTACCCCTTCTCTTTCCCAATCTCTACTAATGCATCAAGTTGAAGAGTTAAGTCTTTTTTAGTTTTCTTTACAGTATCTTTTTGCTGACTGTCGCCTTTTAGTAATTTGCCAATTTTTTTAGCAGCAACTGCCGAGTTTTTTATTTTTTTTAAGCCTTTAGAAAGTTTTTTCTTAACTTTCTTTTTAACTTTAGATTTAGCTTTGACTTTAACTTTAGTTACCTTGGTTTTAGTTTTTGATTTAACTTTTTTTGTTTTCAGAACCTTTTTCTTCTTCTTTTCCTTCAGAGAAGTTTTTTTCTTTGCCTTGACACTTTTTTTAGAAACTTTTTTAGATTTAGCTTTAGCCTTGATTTTGGTTTTTTTAGTAACCTTTATCTTCTTTTTAGCTTTTGATTTTACTTTACTTTTCTTAGTCTTTTTTAATTTTTTCGGCACGCAATTATCTCCATCGCTATTTAGATATTTCTATAGTAATTAAACCTATTTAACTCATAATATCCAGAGTCATGAAAAAAAAATTTCAAATACCAATATTGAGTTTTAAGTAAGTTGACGGTAAATAGTAATAAACTCAGGCTGTTATAGCAAATCTTAGTAAAAAGAAGTTAAAAAGCTAATATTTTTAATAACTTATTTTTTTGAGATAATAGAAGCTATTCACTCTATTCTTTCGGAGAGATATGACAAAATTTAGAAACTAGCATGAGAAGCCCCTTATATATTTTCAACTTTTCTTTCAAGCCTTAACTTTTCTTGATAAAAATTTAGCTTCTGCTCTTCAGTTAAATCTCCAGATCTTAACATTTCAGCATGTTCTAAAATAGATTTTTCAATCATTTTTTTCTCAATAAGCAAAATACATTCATCGTACAATTTATCAAAGTTAACACTTTTATCATCTAGCATAACATGAGCAAGCTTCCAGTGTTCCGTCCAACTTTTCCCAAAATTTTGAAGCAATGTCATTAAGCTTTCTTTTTGGTTTTCAGAAGAGGTAGAAAAAATTTCATTTAAAGATTGAATAAAGCTTAAAACGTCCGCATGAAGAACTTCACACAAAACACTGTTATTTAGCAACTTAGAAGTAATTTTAGCTCTTTGCGTCATAGCAATTAGCAAAATCTCTTTATTTAACTTTGAAAGTTTTTGAATAGCTATCTTAGTATTATCACTTTCACCTACATCACTAACTTTTTCAACTTCTACTTTTTCTTTTACTTTTTTTACATCATTCTTTAAATGTTCAGGCAAAACCATTAAAAGGTATGACGCCTCTTTCACTAACTCTTCGTATTCTATTTTATTTTCTACTTTTGTAAGATTTTTCTTAACTTCTTCAGCAAGTTTAGCTTTTGAAGCTGGCTGTAAGTCTTTTACATTTTCAACCCCATACTTACTAAGTAATGAACGAATATATACCTCCAACAAGCCAACGCCTTTAATCTTAGCTAACTCTTCTGAAGTTTTATCCCCATGTTTAGTTGCAAAAGAATCTGGATCTTCTCCATCTGGCAAAAAAATTGCTTTGCCATCAACGCCTGAATTTAAGAAAACAGAAAAACACTTAGCTGCAGCTGCTCTTCCAGCAGAATCTCCGTCAAATAAAAGACATGCGCTAGTTACATAATTACCAAGTTTTTGAATATGTGAAGATGTTACTGAAGTACCACAAGTTGCAACAACATTCGAAACTCCAGCCTGCCATAAACCAACGACATCCATATATCCTTCTACAAGATAGGAAAATTTTTTAAGCTTAAATGAAGGAAGTGCTTGCGGGAGGCCATATAAGATATAACTTTTTTGATACACAGGTGTTTCTTTAGAATTTAAATACTTCGGCCCTTCACCCATATCAGGAAGAAGTCTTCCTCCAAAGCCCAAAATTCTCTTTGAATCCATATGGACTGGAAAAATCAATCTTCCTCTAAAACTATCGTAAAGATCGGCCTTTGCACTTTTTTTAGAAACTCCATACTTAATGAGTTCTGTTTCAGAATATTTTTCTTTTAAAAGAGAATCAGTTAACTGTCGCCAATCATTAGGTGCAAACCCTATTCCGAATGTGTCAATAGCATCTTGTCTAAGTTTTCTACTTTCTAAATATTTCTTAACAGCCGCAGGTGCTTTCTTAAGATTATCTTTAAAAAATTGTTGAGCTAAATGATTAACAATATAATTTCTCTTTTTTTCAGAATAATACTCAGTAGATTTAGTTTTTCCTTCTCTCTCTACATGTATATTATAGCGATTTGCTAAATACTCTACTGTATCAGGAAAAGACAAACCTTCTTTCTCCATAATAAAAGAAATAACATTTCCCGAAGCACCACATCCAAAACAATGATATGAATTTTTGACTTCGCTCACATTAAAAGAAGGTGTTTTTTCACCATGGAAAGGACAAAGACCTACAAAATTTGTTCCTCTTTGTTTTAATTCAACATGATCTCCTATTAGTTCAATAATTCGTGCTTTTTGTCTAATTTCTTCTATTGTTTTGGCTGAGATCATATCTCTCTATAATATAAACCAGTTTTATTTTGCTTTGCAAATGGATTTTGGAAATTCCTTAACTTCTTGGGATTGAAAAACTAAAGATAGAAAAATAAGAACAGTAAATATCAAAGTTTAGAAAAATTATTGTAAATTAGCATTTGGCAATTTTCTATTATTAGTAATTTTTAAAATACTTAAGAAATTACACTAATTCATAACATCAACACTCACCCCTTATAATCAACTCGAACTGTCAGAATTTCATATTCTTTAATCCCAGCTGGAAGTTTAATAGTTGCAACATCTCCTTCTGCTTTACCAAACAAGCCTTTGGCAAATGGAGTTTTATAGGAAATTATTCCATTTTTAGGATCAGACTCTTCATCTCCATAAATACTAATAGTTTTACTCTCTCCAGAATCTAAATCTTCTAGATCGACAGTTACTCCAAAAACTACTTTTTCTGGAGAACTTAACTTCAAAGGATCTACTACTTCATAATCTGAAAGCCTAGCTTCTAAATCTCTTATTTTCGCCTCATTAAGTCCTGATTTTTCTTTTGCAGCATGATAATCAGCATTTTCAGATAAATCTCCTAGCTGACGAGCAGCATCAATCTCTCCTGCTATGATAGGTCTCAAAGATTTTAATTCTTCTAACTCGCTTTGTACTTTTTTTAGACCCATCGGGGTCATCAATCTTTTTTCTGACATAACTTTTATTATACTTAATTTAAGAGTTATTAGTAAATAAGAAAAAACTCCAGAAACTCTAAATCTCTAGACCCCTACGTCACTAAGAAAAAATATACCCAACGACATTTGGTTTTACCGCTTTTAAGCAACTTAGAGGTTTGTATTTTCTAGTATTTTTTAATAAAAATCCTGTAAAGCACTAACTTCCAATTCTTCAGTACTTAAAGAATCCAAGGCTCTAACTACTGCTTGAGCTGCAGCAATAGTAGTAAAAGTAGGCACTTTAAGCTCATTAGCTACTAAACGAATTGAGCGTGAATCAAGAAGAGGCTCTGAACCTTCAGGAGTGTTTATAACTAAATTAATAGTCCCATCTTGAAGAAAATCTACAACATGAGGAGAACCTTCTCTTACTTTATTGACAGTTGTTACTTCATAGCCAGAACTTTCAAGAAATTTTGCAGTCCCACTAGTTGCAACCATTTCATAACCTAATTTTTTTAGAGTATGAGCCACAGTTCTAAGCTCTTCTTTATCGTCGTCAGTAACGCTTAAAAAAATCTTTCCAGATTTTGGAAGAACATTAAGTGCTGCAATCTGACTTTTTAGAAAACCACCTGAAAATTTCTTATGTATCCCCATAACTTCTCCAGTAGATTTCATCTCAGGACCAAGTACAGTATCAACTCCTTCAAACTTATTAAACGGAAAAACACATGCTTTAACAGAATAGAAATCAAAATTTAAATTTTCCTTTATTCCTATATCTTTTATAGTTTCTCCAGCCATAAGCCTTGAAGCTATTCTTGCCCAAGAAACACCTGTTGCTTTACTAACAAAAGGAACAGTTCTTGAAGCTCTAGGATTAACTTCTAAAAGAAAAACTTCATTCTTAGAAGTTACAGCAAATTGTGCATTCATTAAACCTTTAACTTTTAAAGATTTAGAAAGTTTTTTTGCTTTTTCACAAATTTCAGAAATTATAGTTTCATTAAGGGAATATGGTGGCAAACAACAAGAACTATCTCCTGAATGAACTCCAGCTCGTTCTATATGCTCCATTACTCCAGATATGATTGATTCTTCTCCATCGGAAACTAAATCCACATCCAGCTCTATTGCCTTGTGTAAATACTTATCAAGTAACACCGGTCTATCATTAGAAACGTTTACTCCTTCTTGAACATACGACTCAAGTTCTTCAAGATTATGAATCACCTTCATAGCTCGTCCTCCAAGAACAAAAGAAGGTCTAATCATTATAGGAAACCCTATTTTTTCTGCAGCTTTAATTGCTTCAGCTAAAGAACTCACAGTTGCAAAATCAGGTTGCAAAATATCTAAATCTGTAACAAGTTTTGCAAACTGCTCTCTATCTTCGGCAAGGTCTATTGATTCAACGTCCGTTCCTATTATTGGAACACCAGCTTCCTTAAGACGCTTAGCAAGCTTTAAAGGAGTTTGACCTCCAAATTGAACTATCACACCATATGGCTTCTCTCTTTTAACTATTTCAATAACTGATTCAAAAGTTAAAGGCTCAAAATATAGCCTATCACTTGTATCATAGTCTGTTGAAACAGTTTCAGGATTACAGTTAATCATGATTGTCTCAAAACCTTTTTCCTTCAAAGCAATTGAGGCTTGCACGCAACAATAGTCAAATTCTATTCCTTGACCTATTCTATTTGGGCCAGAACCTAAAATTATAATTTTTTTATTATCACTTGGTTCTGCTTCAGATTCAGAATCGTAAGTTGAGTAAAGATAAGGAGTGTTTGCAATGAATTCTGCTGCACACGTATCCACAGCTTTATAAGATGGTTTCAATGAAAAAGAATCTCTTAGCTTTCTAATATCATCTTCAGATTTTTTTGTTAAAAAAGCTATACGTTCATCAGAAAAACCCATTTGCTTTAAGCTTAGTAAATACTCTTTTGTTAAATCACTAGAGTCGTTAAGCTTTAGCTCTTCATCAATAATTCCTTTTAACTCTTCTAAGAACCAATAATCTATTAAAGTAGCTTCATGAACTTCCTCTAAACTAGCTCCTTTTCTAAAAGCTTCCCCTAATTGCCACATTCTTTTTGAGCTTGGCTTTTCTATAATTTCAAGCATTTCACTCTTGCTTAAATCTTTATATTTTACGTCAAAATCAAAACCACAACTATCTTGCTCCATTGAGTAAAGCGCTTTCTGCATAGCTTCTTGAAAAGTTCTACCAAAAGACAAAACTTCTCCCACTGCTTTCATTTGAGTTCCAAGCCTTGAATCAGCTAAAGGAAATTTCTCAAAATTAAATCTTGGTATTTTAACAGCAACATAATCTATAGATGGCTCAAAAGATGCTGGCGTTTTTTTAGTTATATCGTTTTGTATCTCATCAAGAGAATAACCAACAGCAAGCTTCGCAGCGATTTTAGCAATTGGAAAACCGGTTGCTTTAGATGCAAGTGCAGAACTTCGAGAAACCCTTGGATTCATTTCAATAACTATAACTCTTCCATCTTTAGGATTGATGGCAAATTGAACATTAGATCCTCCCGTTTCAACTCCTATTTTTCTCATAACTGCTTGAGCCGCATCTCTTAAGAGTTGATACTCTTTATCAGTTAAAGTTTGAATTGGGGCAACAGTTATCGAATCTCCAGTATGAACTCCCATAGGATCTATATTTTCAATTCCACAAATAACTACAACATTATCTTTCCTATCCCTCATTACTTCAAGCTCAATCTCCTTCCATCCAATCAAAGATTCTTCAATTAGGACTTCATCAACTGGACTTTGAGAAAGAGCATATAAAACTTTTTGAGATAGCTCCGATTCATCTTTTACAATTCCTCCTCCAGTTCCTCCAAGAGTTCTGGAAGGTCTAAGAATTAAAGGATAACCAATTTCTTTTGCAACTTTCTCACCATCTTTTAATGAACGAACAACACCACTTTTCGCAGAAGCTAAACCAATCTCATCCATTGCAATTCTAAAAAGCTCTCTATCTTCAGCAGTTTTTATACTGTCAGCATTTGCGCCAATTAGTTCACAATTATATTTTTTAAAAACACCTCTTTCTTCAAGCTCAATAGCTATATTTAAAGCAGTCTGACCACCCATAGTTGGTAGAACTGCATCTGGTCTTTCTTTTTCAATAACTTTCGTTACAAATTCAGCTGTTATTGGCTCTATATAAGTCCTATCTGAAAATTCAGGATCAGTCATAATAGTTGCAGGATTAGAATTCACCAGTATTACTTTATAGCCTTCTTCTTTTAAAGCTTTTAAAGCTTGAGTTCCTGAATAATCAAACTCACAAGCTTGGCCAATAACGATAGGTCCTGAACCTATTACTAATATCGATTTTATATCTGTTCTTTTAGGCATTTGCAGCCCTCAAAATTTGAGATTCACCTACCATTGTAGAAAATCTTTCAAATAAATAATCAGCATCATGCGGCCCTGGCGAGCTTTCTGGATGATACTGAACACTAAAAGCTTTTAAGTCTTTCACTGATATCCCCTCAATAGTTTGGTCATTTAAATTTATATGGCTAATAGTTGTTTCTTCTAAACCGTCTTTTTCAACAGCAAAACCATGATTTTGGACTGTTATTTCAACTTTTTCAGTTTTTAAATCCATTACAGGATGATTTCCACCTCTATGTCCAAATTTTAGCTTATAAGTTTTAGCACCTAATGCTTGAGCAAGAACTTGATGTCCTAGGCAAATTCCAAAAATTGGTATCGTTCCAAGAAGATTTTTTACAGCACTTACTAAGTCAGTAAGAGTAGCAGGATCTCCTGGGCCGTTTGATAAAAATATACAATCAGGATTCTGATTAAGAATTTGTTCAGACGTGAAGTGTGCAGGAACAACAGTCACTCTAAACCCACTGTTAGTAAAAAGTCTTAGTATGTTTCTTTTAACTCCACAATCTATAGCTACTAAGTGAGGTCTATTTTGTAGCTCGATGTCAGGAAGTTTCCTATATCCTTTCCCTAACTCCCAAGGCATTTCATTCCATTGATAAACTTCCTTTGTAGTGACTTCTGAAACGTAATTTTTTCCTAACATACTTCCTTCAGCTTTTGCTTTAGCAATTAAGCTGTCAATATCAATCGAATCTCCAGCCGCAATAGCTCCCATTTGAGCTCCCCTGTCTCTTATGTGTCTTACTAAAGCTCTCGTGTCTATTTCAGAAATTCCTAATGTCTTATTCCTTACTAAATAATCATTTAACGATTCTGTTGCTCGGAAGTTAGATACTCTTTTACTTAACTTTCTAACTATAAGACCTCTAACATGCACTCTATCAGATTCATTATCTTCATCGTTACAACCAACATTTCCAATTTGAGGACATGTGAAAGTCATAATCTGACCAGCATAACTAGGATCAGTTAAAATTTCCTGGTATCCCGTCATTGAAGTATTAAATACTATTTCTCCAACAGGAGCATCTTCAATTGAGCACATAGCTCCAAAAGCTTTTCCTCTAAAAATAGTTCCATCAGCTAAAGCAAGTACACCGTTCATCTTTCTATAATCTCCTCATCTTTCATACATATTCTTCCATCAACTAAAACAGTTGACGCACAACCTTTAAATTTTTTATCAAAAAACGGACTGTTCGAACTTTTAGAAAGATTACTCTCTCTTGAAAAGGTCCATTCTTTTTCTGTATCAATAATACAAATGTCTGCGGGACTTCCAATTTTTAAAGTTCCAACAGGCAAGTTAAAACACTTAGCCGGATTATTAGCTAATATTTCTATAGCTTTTGTTCTTGTGATTAAGCCATCATTAATAAAACCAAGTATTGCAGGCAAGCTTGTTTGAAGACCAAGAATTCCAAAAGTTGCTTCATCAAAAACAGTATTTTTAGAATCTTCCTCATGAGGAGCATGGTCACTTGCTAAACAATCAATCGTTCCATCAATTAAACCTTCTCTTAAGGCTTGAAGATCTTCTTCACTTCTTAGAGGTGGGCTCATTTTAGAATTTGTATCATAACCTTTAACTTGATCTTCAGTAAACAAAAGATGATGAGCTGTAACTTCTGCCGTTACATCAATATTATCTTTTTTAGCTCTTCTAATTAATTCAACAGATCTTGCTGTCGAGACGTGACAAATATGAATTTTGCCTCCAGTGTATCTTGCAATTTCTATATCTCTTGCAACCATTACATCTTCTGCAATTCCAGGAAAACCTTTAAGCCCCATTTTCTCAGATAGAGCTGATTCATTCATAGAACCACAACAACTTAAATTTTTATCTTCCTCATGACAACTAATTCTTGCATTAAGCATTTCACACCATTCAAGAGCCCTTCTCATGACCTGAGCATTGTAAATAGGCTCTCCATCATCAGAAAAAGCAACACATCCAGCCTTGTACAATTCAGACATTGGGGATAGCTCTTTTCCTTTTAGTCCTATAGAGACTGAACCAATAGGAAAAACTTTAGCTAAATTTGCAAGCTCTGCCTTTTTTAATATGTATTTTGTAACTTCTGCAGAATCGTTTGCAGGATTAGTATTTGGCATTGAACAAATAGAAGTATACCCACCTTTTATAGCAGCCCTTACTTCACTTCCAACAGTCGCCTTCCATTCAAAACCAGGCTCTCTTAAATGGACATGAAGATCTACTAAGCCAGGAACTACCCATTTATCCTTTGCGTCAATTAGCTTATCTACAGATTCTTCTGAAATAATTCCTGAAGCTTGAACATCTTTAATCTTAGTGTCTTCAATAAGTATATCTGCATTGTTTTCTAGTTTTGAAGCTGGATCTATAACAAAACCATTTTTAATTAATATCTTCATTGTTTTCTCCTGAAGAAATTAAACTAAGCATCACAGCCATTCTTGTAGCAATTCCCATTTTAACTTGATTTTTCATTAAAGATCTTGGCCCATCAATTAAGGCACTTTCTACTTCCACTCCCCTGTTAATTGGTCCAGGAGTCATTAAGAGCGCACTTGGAGCAAGTTCAGAAATGAGTTTTTCAGTTACGAAATATTCATTTGTGTATTCTTGAAGTGAAGGAATAAAGAATTCGCTTTGTCTTTCTAACTGTAGCCTTATACACATCACTACATCTGCTCCTTCAAGGCCTTCTTCTAATGAAGTGTGAGTTGAAATAAAGTCATCATTACCAAAGCAATTTTTCACAAAATTATTAGGAACTAGAGTTCTTGGACCTATCAATCTTACTTTATTTCCAAGCAATTTGTGAGCCCATATATTACTTCTTGCAACTCTTGAATGTCTTACATCCCCTACTATTGCAAGTGTAAGTCCTTCTATGCTTTTTCCAGTTTCCTCTAACTTACATTTGAGACTTAAGCAGTCAAGCAAACCTTGAGTTGGATGTTCATGCATTCCATCTCCTGCATTTATAACTGAAACACCTTCTAAGTGATTAGCAAGAAAATGAGCAGCGCCAGAAGATTTGTGTCTAACTACTAAAATATCAGGGCACATTTGATTTAAAGTTCTAGCAGTATCAAGGAGCGTTTCTCCTTTTTTTACAGAAGTACTATCTCCAGAAACATTAATTACATCAGCCGACAATCTTTTTCCGGCTAACTCAAAACTAGATCTAGTTCTAGTACTTGCTTCCATAAATAAATTAATAATAGTTCTTCCTCTAAGAGCTGGAACTTTTTTAATGTCTCTTTCAGAAACTTCAATTAGCTTTTTAGAATTATCAATTAAGTGAACTAACTGCTCCTTATTTAAATCTTCAATTGCTAATAAATGATCAAACTTCATAATTTTTACTTTTTATCTATAAGATAAACTGAATCTTTATATCCAAACTCTTCCATTCTACATCTTACAAACTGTTCCTTTTCAGTAGGTAAGTTCTTCCCAACATAATCAGCCCTTATAGGTAACTCTCTGTGTCCCCTATCAACTAGAACAGCAAGTTCCACACTTGAGGGTCTACCAAAGTCACTTAATGCATCAAGAGCAGCTCTTACGGTTCTCCCTGTATAAAAAACATCATCTACAAGAATAATTCTAGATCCACTCATTCTAAAAGGTAGGTCTGTTCCTTTAATAACTGGGCTTTCATCTACATGACCTAGATCGTCCCTATAAAGAGTTATATCTATTACTCCAAACGGAATTTCTTTTTTCTCAATTTCTGCAATTTTTTTATGAATTCTTTTAGCTAAGAATTCTCCTCCTGTTTTAATTCCAACTATAGCAAGTTTATCAATTTTTCTATCACGTTCTAAAATTTCGTAACTAATTCTTGAGATTGATCTAGAAAATGTTTCAGAATCAACTACTGTGTTCCAATTTGCAGGCACTGTTTTATATTCTTTGCTCATAGGTTAAAACTCTCCGTGGAAGTTAAAAAAATGTTTTTGATTAATAGAAAAAAGAAAATGACTAGATAAAAGAAAATGACTAGATATAAGTATATTGAGATTTATGTGCAGGTATCTATTCATATTAAACCTTTCTAATCTCTCTGGATTAGGATTAAAGGTAAACTTTTGATTTTATACAGGGTTTTTAGGAATTAGTCAATTTAAGAGATTTATGCTTATAGGCTTGTTAAAAAATAGAGTTTATTGCAAAAAAAGATTTAAATCACCTTTGTCAAAAAATTTAAAATAAGAAATGCTTTTTTAGGGAGAGCTGGGAGTTTCTGGAGTTTCATGAGTTACTGGAGTTTACTTTTATACAACTCTAGAAACTCCTGAGACTCACAGATCTCAGAAAAACAACGATAGTTATACCCTCAACTTCTGAATTACCTAATAACATGAATTTTGGATAAGAAGCGTCACGAAAAAGTAAAAACTAACAATCTTTTTAATAATCAATCAAACTCATTAAATAATCTTTCTAACTTATCAAGTATTTCTGGCTCTTCTTTTAACTCAACCAATGGTTTTAATTCATTCAGAATTAACTTTTTGTCTATTTTAGCTTTTTGCCTAATTATTATCCCTCTAACATCTAGCCAATCTTTAGGACGAGCAGCAAAGCTCTTTAAGATTATAAGATCTTCAGCAGAACACGTTCTAAGATTACATTCAGGTAGAAATTCAAACTTAGAAGAACGTTTAATTATATTTTTTTCAAATGGCATACCCGCTAAGGAAATATCAATGCCAATTTTTGACTTAGACTGCAAAAGTAAAACTCTGTATTGCAAAGCAAATTGTCGAGCATCTTTTCTTCTTACTTCGTATTTTTTAATAAGTTCATCAATATAGCTTTCTTCATCACTAAAACCAGTCAAAAGAGTAACATCTATATCATTTGTTAAACGATTTTCCCCCCAGCGCTGAAGAGCTAACCCTCCTATATAACAAAAAAGCCATTTTTTTTGCTCTAAAAAAATTTCTAATTCATTAGCTAATAAGAATAAATCTTTCAATGAATTAACTTTTTCTTAATTTTTTTAACATATTTTGCAATTGAACTAATCCAGAACTTTCTAAAGGAACATTATTTTTTATTGAATACTGAAATGGACCAGAGAAGCTTAATATGTGTTTTGAATCATATACTAAATTGCTAAGCTCTTCTTCTCTATATTTTTTTCTTTTAGCACCTGCTTCTTTTAAATTTTTTACATAGTCCTTTAAATCCATGCTCTAATTATAACATGTTTAACTATTTACTTAAAGATTTTTTTTATAGCCTTCTATACCCAACGACATTTGGTTTTACCGCTTTCAAGCGGGAAAACCAAATGATTTGTTGGGCGAGCAAAATAATGGCAAAGCCATTTTTTGCCGTAATAAGCACATATACTAAAACACAAAGTTTAGGCAAAGACGTTTAGTCTTTGACAAAAAAACGGAAAAACCTAATGTGTTTTAGTATATAACAAATTAGAAATTAACTGTTTCAGTGATTTTGAACAAACAATACACAACACTGAAATCCCACACTCAACCCAGCATCTCAAATAACTATGCTCTTAACCCTCTCAATAACTTCATCTACTAAAGCATCAGGACAACTCGCACCTGCTGTTAATAGTACGGTCACTTTTTCTTTTTTAGGAAACCAATTTGAACTCTCAATTTCTTTATTACTCATTAAATCAAGATGTCTAATTTTCTCTCTACTCTTAATTTCACTAGCATCTTTAATATAAAAAGTGGGGAGTTTTTCTTCACAAATTTCAACTAAATGTGAAGTGTTAGATGAATTATATCCACCAACCACTAAAGCTAGATCTCCTCCAGATTTTAGTAATTCATATACTGCATTTTGATTTTCTGTTGTTGCGTAGCAAAGTGTATCCCTTGTATCTGCAAAATGTTCAGTTATTTTTTCCTCTCCTACTCTTTCTTTTATAGCTTCTTTAACAAGTTTTGCTATTGCTTGAGTTTCAGTTGCAAGCATAGTTGTTTGATTAACAACACCTACTCTCTTAAGATCTTTTTTTGGGTCAAACCCTTCAGAACATAATTTCCCAAATCTATCCATAAAACCAGAAATTGATTTTTTTCCTGACAAGAACTCATTTAACTCTAAAGCTTCAGCCATATCTTTTATTATAATTCCTGGACCATTTACTTTTGCGTGCGAAAAAGTTGCTCTAGTTTCTTCATGGTCATGCTTTCCATGAATAATGATTGTAAATCCTTTCTTACCTAAGTCAGAAGCTTTTTTCCAAACTCTTTCTACAAAAGGGCAAGTTGTATTATAAGTTTTAGCATCAATTCCTTTATCTGCTAATTTTTTAAACATTTCAACGGTTGTTCCAAAAGCTGGAACTATAACTACATCATCACTTGTAAGTTCAGAAAATGGAATTAACTCCTTTCCTTCAGTAGTTTGAAGAAATTTCACACCACGCTCTATTAAATCTCCATTAACTCTTGGGTTATGTATCATTTCACTTAAAAGAAAAACTCTTTTCCCAGGATTCTCATCAACTGCCCGGTAAGCAATTTCAATTGCATTCTCAACACCAAAACAAAAACCAAAATGTCTCGCAATTTTAATTTTTAAATTACTAAATTCAAGCTCTGTTGGTGTTAAATCTTTTTTTAAACGATCTTCTGAGCTTCTATTCTTTTTAATTTTAGTAACTATTGGAGAACGATAATATATTGGAATATCAAATTTTTTCATTTTTTTACTGTCTCACTCTTTTTTCTATTAATTGTAATTATCTTAGCATTGTATGCGCTCTTATCTACTCTTAAATTATCTGTCCAAAGAAGAATATCAGCACCTTTAAAGATATCAAGAAAACTAAGTGGGCTTTTAGCTAAGTTTTTAATTTTTTCTAGATAATTTTCTCCAATATCATTAACCGACAAAATCCCTAAAGGCCCATATTTGCCTTTAAACGCACCTCTTGCAAGCGACCCAATTCCTAGCTCACTTGAATTACTAGGATTTATTGAAGGAACTAATTCATACCCTCCTAAATTCTGAAAATTAGGGCTACCTTCAAGTGTGCGAGTAGCTACTTGCAAACCTAAATATTTTGATTTTGTATAACTTAGAGCAAATAAAGTCCAAGATTTTTCAAAACCACTTAAGCTTGGAAAAACAAACCATTTTCCATTACCTTTTTTGTCATTCCAATAAACTACAGGCCTAATTTCACCTTCATCTTTTCTAACAACTATTGAATAACCTGGTTTAGTCTTAATTTCAGGATTATATTTTTCAATAATGACTAAAGATTCCCCGTTTTTCATATTCTTAGTTAACTTAACCCAAAAAGTTAATAAAAAATCCTGATTGTTAAGAGGAGATAATTTACTTTTACTATCAATTAATAGCTTTTTACCAATTACTGCAAAAGCTCTAGCATCTGGGAAAAAAGCATTTTTTACATGCACAGGTTCTTCAACCTGCTTGGAGATAGATAACTTATTATATATAAGTAAAAAACTAAGCGGAATTCCAAATGCAAGAAAAAAGACAAGTACTAAACGAAATGAGCCTTTTTTACGAAACAAGTAAGAAGCATTAAACGCTTTCCAGCTCTTCACAAATATATCTATTCAGCAGTTTCTTCAGATTCAGAAGTTTGAGGTTCTTCACTCCCAGTCTCTTCACCTTGTTCAGTATCAGGAGTACCTTCAGTTGTATTTTCACTTCCACTTTCACTGTCAGAAGCAAGAACTTCTTCAGCACCTTCCTTTTTAGATGCTTTTTTCTTTTTCTTCTCTTTAGGCTCTTCTTTAACTACAACTTTTTCAGCTTCAATTAATACTTTAACTTTTGCAATCACTTCAGAGTGAATTTTTATATCCACAGTGTACTCTCCTGGAGTTTTAAAAGCTTCTGGAAGTTGTATTTGTTTTTTAATGATTTTTTGACCTTTAGTTTTAAGTTCTTTTTCAATATCTTTAGCACTTATTGAACCAAAAGATCTGCCAGACTCACTTACTTTCAACTTAAACTTAAGCGTAATAACTTCTAAAGCCTCTTTCTTCTTTTCTGACTCTAACTTAGCTTGAGCTTTTTTAGCATTAATTTGACTAACAAAATGTTGTAATTGCTTAGCGTTTCTGCTTGTTGCTTCAACAGCAATACCTCTAGGAAGAAGAAAATTTCTTGCATACCCACGCTTTACATTTACAGTATCGCCAATAAATCCAAGTAAAGGATATTCTTTTGATAAAATTACTCTAACGTTACCCATTTTTTTTCTCCAAAATTCTACAAACTTTACGCAGCAGTTTTTAATTTCAGTGGATTACCCTGAAATTTTCTAGTTTTAGTGTTAATTTTATGAAACTGAAATTTTAAAATATCTTCAGATATTTTAAGTAAAGCACTAACTTCACTAACTAAGTCACTATTGTTAGCTGAAAAATAAATGTTTACATAATGCGCACTGCTATATTTATTAATCTGAAAAGCAATTTGTCTTCTTCCCCAATGCTCAACTTCAATCTCTGTTGCTTTTTGAGATTCTAAAATTCCGCAAAATCTAGCAGCTAGTTCTTCAACTTCCTTAGCTGTAAGCTCAGGTCTTGCAAGAATAACTAATTCGTAATTTTTATTTTCTTTTGTAGTCATATTTTTTTCCTATTTTTTCAAACTTTTATCTATCCTAAACTAAAAGAGGGGCAATTAATAAAGCCACTATAGACATTAACTTAATCAAGATATTAAGTGATGGACCAGATGTATCCTTAAAAGGATCGCCTACTGTATCTCCAACAACTGCTGCGTGATGTGCATCACTTCCTTTTTTCTCTCCTTCAATTAAACCTTGCTCAATATACTTCTTAGCATTATCCCATGCTCCACCAGCATTTGCCATAAACAAGGCTAAAACTACTCCAACCACAGTTGAACCAAGTAACATTCCACCAAGAGCTTCAGCACCTAAAATAAAGCCAACAAAGCAAGGAGCTAACACAGCTATCAAACCAGGAATTCTCATTTCTCTAAGAGCTGCAGTTGTAGAAATGTCAATACATTTTTCAACTTCTGGCTTAACCCCTTTCTTTCCTTCAAGTAAGCCAGGAATTTCCTTAAATTGTCTTCTAATTTCAGTAACCATCTCTCCAGCAGCTTTTCCGACAGAAGTCATAGTAAGAGCACTTATTACGCAAGGTAATGCAGCACCAAATAAAACCCCGATAACTACGTTAGGATTTAAAATACTTAAGTTAATTTCTGCCCCACCTTGAGTAATTGTTTGAGCGTAAGCAGCAAATAATGCAAGAGCTGTAAGAGCAGCTGAACCAATAGCAAACCCTTTCCCAATAGCAGCTGTAGTGTTTCCGACACTATCAAGTCTATCAGTAATTGCTCTTGTTTCTTTTCCAAGCTCTGCCATTTCAGAAATTCCACCAGCGTTATCTGCAATTGGGCCATAGGCATCAACACTCATAGTAATTCCAACAGTTGAAAGCATTGCAACAGCAGCTAAACCAATGCAATACATTCCATCAGCACCACCTGCAACATTTCCACACCAGTTAGCAAGTCCAATACAAGCAAGTATTGTAAAAAGCGGGCCAACACAACTCATAAATCCAACTGAAAGACCAGCAATTAAGTTAGTTGCTGGACCTGTCTTAGAAGCTTCAGCAATATTGTAAACTGGTTTTCCAGCAGTATAGTGTTCAGCAATAAGACCAATCCCTATTCCACATGCAGTTCCAAACAAAATAGCTAACCAATGCCAGAAACCTAAAACTCCAAAAAATACTCTGTGAACAACCATGTAAGCAAGCATTAAAGCTAAGAAAGCGCCTGCAGCAATAAATGTAGAATCTCTTAAAGCTTTTGCAGGGTCAGAGTCTTTTAGGCTTTTCATTCTTCCTACAGCAAAGATAGAACAAAGCAAGCCAATTATTCCCATTACAAATGGAGTGTACATATATGCACTTCGAAGAGACTCAGCTGTTCCTTCTGCCAAAACCATAGTTGCACCAATTGCCATACAAGCAATCATTGAGCCAACATATGATTCAAAAATATCAGCTCCCATTCCAGCAACGTCCCCTACATTATCCCCTACGTTATCAGCAATAACTCCAGGATTTCTTGGATCGTCCTCAGGGATACCTGCTTCAACCTTACCAACTAAGTCAGCACCAACATCTGCAGCTTTTGTATAAATTCCACCACCTACACGAGAAAACAAAGCAACCGAAGAAGCTCCCATACCAAAACCAATAAGAATTTTAGAATATTCAGGACTATGAAAAAATAGGTAAAGCAAACCTAAGCCTACTAATCCAAGACTAGCAACACTTAGCCCCATTACAGCCCCTCCATTAAAAGCTACTAAAAGAGCATCACCTTCCTTGTTTTCGCTTGCAGCCTGGCAAGTTCTAACATTTGCACTAGTTGCTGCATTCATTCCAGCATAACCTGCAAGAGCTGAACATGCAGAACCAAATAAATAAGCAAGGCCAGTATAGAAACCATGAGGTTTATAAAAAAGACAAATTAGAATAAAAACTACACCAACAAACCAAGCTAAAAAGTACATCTCTCTTTTTAAGAAGCTTATAGCTCCAGATTGAATACTCCCTGAAATTTCTTTCATACGATCGTTTCCAGCAGGCAAAGCCAGAAGCTCGTTATAAGTTTTATAAGCAATTACTAAGCCAGCTAATCCAACTACAGGCATTAATATAGAAAATAACCAAGTCATTGTATTCATCCTTTTTTAATTAACGAAACCTTTTTTGGGTTTCTTTTAATCCTTCTTTTAAAAAATATGTGAGCATTTCTTTTCCTTCATAAAGCATTTCTGAAAGTTTATCCTCTTCATCTGAAGCAAACTTTTGAAGTACCCAATCTGAAACGTCCATTCTTTTTTCTTGTGGCTTTCCAACCCCAAGACGCATCCTATAAAATTCTTTAGTTCCTAAATTTTCCACAATCGACTTAAGTCCATTATGACCGGCAGTTCCACCACCTTTCTTTAGTCTAATCTCACCTAACGAAATATCAATTTCATCATGTACAACCAAAACTTCTTCAGCTTTGATTTTGTAAAACCTTGTAAACTCTCTTAAAGGTTCTCCACTTAAGTTCATAAAACTAAGCGGTTTTACAAAAAACACATCACCCTTCTTTATAAAAGCAAGCTCTTTTTTTTCACTCCACTCATCATTCACAAACAAGTCAAGCAACATAAAACCTGCATTATGCCTGGTTGAACTATACTTCGAGCCAGGATTTCCCAAACCAGCCACAACCTTTATGCTGTCGCTACTATCGTTCACAATACTATTTCTTTTCCTCTGCTTTTTCTGGTGTTGCCGGAGCGTCTCCAGCTTCAACTGCAGAACCTGCCTCAGTTGCACTAGCCTCACTATCTAAAAGTTTGGAAACCCTACTACTTACAACACTTGCAACTGTCTCTTTTGAATTACTTACTAACTTAACACCTTCAGGAAGTTTTATATTTTCTGCCCAAATTCTTTCGCCAAGTTTTAATTCTGAAACATCAATAGTTACAACATAAGGAATATTTTCTACCGAACAAGAACAAGTAATCTCTCTACAAGAAACGGCGAGCACTCCACCTTGATTTTTTACACCATCAGCCTCTCCAGTTACTTCAACTGGAACAATAACTTTCACTAAATCACCAGGCTGAAGAATTTGAAAATCAACGTGCAAAACATCTCTTGTTATTGGATGAATTTGTAAATCCTTAACAATCGCTGTTTTTGCATTTAAGTCTGAGTTCTCAGATTCAAACTTAAATGTTTGAGATGTTCTAGATTTTTGTGCTAAACGCTTGAATTCATTAGTAACTACGTATGCATTTAATGAATCAAACTTTCTGCCATATACAACACAAGGAATTTGATTATCTTTTCTAGTTCTTCTACAAGCTGAAGAGCCTGTTGTTTGTCTGGGATTGATATTTAAATTAAAACTTTCCATTTTCTTTCTACTCTATTTTTTCAAAAACATAATAAGTTACTTAAATTATTGCAAATTTTACAATTTTACAAACCTCATGGGGTGGTAAAGAAAAGCATAAAATCAAGTATTTGTAAAGAGTTAGGGTTTTAGGTTGTTTGAATCAACTCTAAAAGGTTACTTTTATCACTTTTCTAAAACCTTAGATAATATTTAGCTAACAAAGGACTTTCCAAATTATTCTTTTATAAAACTAATTAACTCGTTCCAGATCCCATCAGCTATTTCTATTTCACCAGATTCCACTATCTGTTTAACTTTAGCATCACCATGTTCTCCAGGAAGAAGAACATGCTGTCCTTCAATTGGCTTTGAAGATTTGATGTGTTTTACCAATTCTTGGCTTCTCTTCATATATTCCTCTTTTCCGGCAAGCAACCCAGGGTCAATTGCTAAAACAAATGTTCCTGCACCATCTTCTTGGTTACTACATGGTAATGCCCCTAAAGTAAATGCACTACCAAGTAATTGAACAAACAATGAAAGTCCAAAACCTTTATGCTCTGCAAAAGTTTTTATAGCACCTTTAACTGACTCCCCTTCATCTTCACCAAGAATATCATTAGCGTCAGTAGTAGGCTCTCCCTTAGCATTTAAAGCAACTCCTTCAGGCAGAGGTTCGCCTTTAAGCATTGCTTCTACAACTCCAAAATAAGCAATAGCAGCTGTAGCAGTATCGAAAACAACCACACCTCCATCATATGGAAAAGCGTAAGCTAAGGGATTAGTTCCGAGCTTTCTTTCAGCAGAACCTGTAGGAGCAACAGCTGCAAAACTCCCATTTCCAACTGAAACAAAAGCTATATAGCCAGCCTCTGCAATTCTACGGGCATAATAACCTATTGCGCCAGAAGAAGTATGAGCATGATTTGTACCAACAATACCAACACCATGCGCTTCTGCTAGCTCTACAGCCATAGTAGTAGCCTTAATAGAAGAAGCCATAGCATTACCACCTGACAAAAGCGCTCCACATTTTTGTTTTTTAACTATTTTAAATTCTTTTACATCGCTAGATTTTGGCACGCCACCTGTAGCAATTTTTGGTACTCCTTGGTTATTCCCCCTAAGCTCTGCATATAGAAGAGTATCAATAATAGCTTGAGCATCTTCACCTACATAACCTAACTTTGCTACTCCCTCAGCAAGCTTATTCTTTAACTCTTCTAGCTTAATTTTCATTTTAATTCTCCTTCTTAAATTTAATTCTTAATAAGCTTCGTATTACAGATAAAGTTACATCCAGCTGAATAAAATCAAACCGCCTTCAAAAGCCCAGAAACTGAATCCTCATCATGAATTCTCTTAATAGCATTAGCAAAAAACTTTGCCATTGAAATTACTTTTACTTTACCTTCGTCTTGTACATGAATATGAGGAATAGTATCAGTCACAATCAATTCACCAAACTGTGATTCACCAATTTTTGCGAAAGCGTTTCCTGAAAGCACTGGATGAACACAACAAGCACTAACTGCAGTTGCTCCTTCCTCAAAAAGTGTTGCACAAGCTTTAACTAAAGTTCCACCTGTATCAACCATATCATCAACAATCAAACAGACTTTCCCTTTGACATCACCAATGACTTTCATTTCAGAGACTTGGTTATTGCTTCCTCTTCTTTTATCAATCACGGCTAAATCAGCATTTCCTAAATGTGATGCATACTTTCTAGCTCGCTCAACTCCACCAGCATCAGGAGAAACAATAACTAGATCTTCACTTGAATATTTAGTTCTTATATAAGGTATTAAAACCGGAAGTGCATTTAAGTTATCAACTGGAATATTAAAGAATCCCATAATTTGTCCTGCATGAAGATCTGTTGTTAAAACTCTATCTGCTCCAGCAGTAGTAATTAAATCGGCAACTAATTTAGCAGTTATTGGAACTCTTGGTTTTAGTTTTCTATCTTGTCTTGCATAACCGAAATAAGGAATAACCGCAGTTATTCTAGAAGCAGAAGCTCTCTTAAGTGCATCAATGACAATTAAGAGTTCCATTAAATGATCGTTTCCAGGACTGGAAGTGCTTTGAATAACAAATACATCTTTACCACGAACATTGTCGCCAACATCTACAGATAATTCGCCGTCACTAAATTTAACAATTTCTAAACGACCTAGTTCAATACCTAGGCCTTCTGCAACAGAACGTGAGAATTCGGGATTGGACCTTCCGGAAAAAACTATAAGCTCTCTTGCCATTACAATCCCTTTTAATTTTGAAACAAAACAAAAAAATGGCTGGCCGGGTAGGGGTCGAACCTACGAATGCTAGGATCAAAACCTAGTGCCTTACCACTTGGCGACCGGCCAGTAATTCTGACTTTGAATATTATATAAAATGAATGTTTCTGCAAGCTTATGATGAAATAAAGAGAAAAACTTTGTCAGTTACTTAAAATGAGATTGTTGTAATATTAAAAAAAGGACTCCCCTTGAAGAGACTTAATATTAGACGCCGGGTATTTTCAATAACTTAGCAAAGCATATGAGAGTCGGAATCTGCCCTGCTGGTGATTTCAAGATTGATAGATTAAGTATCAATGCCTATATTTCAATCCTAACAATACTCCTAAAAACTTCCATCACAACTTGCTTTCGTTTTTTAAGATCTTTAATTCCATTCATTTTCATATTCATTGCAAAAAACCAAGACTCAGCTTTTTCTTCAAGAACTCCAACATACCAACCATGTTTCATATTTTCTATCACTGAGTATCCAGTTTTAGCACTTAAACGATAGTTAGTTTTTTCTTCTTCAAGCATTATTTCTTTTAACTTCAATATGCTTTGAGCATCGTAAGGGAGTTCATTATTAAAAATTCGCTTTAAAAACTCGACTTGCTGAACAGGTGAAATTCTCAAGTCTCCATCAAGCCAAAAACTACTTACATTAGGCCCAAGCTTTTCGTTGCCATACTTTATTTTTTCAAAGTGTTTCAAGTAGGTCTCAGCTCTAATTCTTTGGGCAAGT
Organism: uncultured bacterium; assembly: GCA_937976335.1. Lineage (GTDB taxonomy): Bacteria > Bdellovibrionota_C > UBA2361 > UBA2361 > CALJRW01 > CALJRW01. The sequence goes on from CALJRW010000153.1 coordinate 24,232, forward strand.
TCTTGATAAACCCAAACACAAGAATTACGAAAAGCAGATTGAAGTGTATGATCCTTATTATGAAGCTCAAATCCATGAATAGTACCATCCCAAATAAAAACTTCATCCATATTAGTCACTCCTTCATCGAGAGCAATTAGAGTGTTTGGAATTTTAAAAGTAGATGCTGGACTTAAAGGTAATTGCGCTCTGGTTTTATTATGAACTATTGATTCACCTTTGGTATTTTCAAGCCAAATAGTTCCATCAATATTTAATTTTGTAAAAATTTCATTTAAAGCTTTTTCAATATCGTTAGTTAGATCGCTGAATTGGTTCATAATTGTTTTATTTTAGAAGTTTTACCTAAGCTTTCTGCATATTGTTTTGATAAATTACGACAAAGAGGCGTATCAAAATAACCTGGACAAATAACATTTGCAGTTATACCTTTTGAAGCATACTCAGTAGCAATACATTTAGAAAAAGAATTTAGACCAGTTCTTAATGTACTTTGAACAACAGATGAAACTTCAGGCTCAACCCCAAATACAGATCCAATATATAAAAGCCTCCCAAAGTCTTGTTCAAGCATATCAGGAATAACTGCACGAGTTAATTTAATAGCTGGTTGCAAAACAAGATCAATTCCAAGCATCCAATCCTCATCAGTAGCCTTTGAGAAAGGAAAAGTTGGAGGATGACCTGTACAAACAACTAGTATATCGATTTTTCCAATATAACTTTTGGCACGACTAATTACCTCTTCAAGCTCTATCTTTTTACTCAAATCAGCAGAGAAGCCTGAAACCTTATTCCCAGTCTCTTTCACTATTGATTCAAGAGCTGAAGCAACATTACTTTCACTTCTAGAACAAATTACAACATCAGCACCTTCCCGCGATAAGCTCTTTGCACAAGCATAGCCTAAGCCATAACTTCCCCCAGTAACTAAAGCTTTTTTACCTTTGAGATCTAAGTCCATAAGTCAATATAATTAAATTCTATTCTCAAAGCAATTAAATTCTTACTTCCGTTAGAGTACGCTAACCTATGTTGTCTTAACAATTAAACTTAAACAATCTTAAGCCTCAGACGACTCCATCGAATCAGACAAAATCTTAGGAACATCTGCTGGACCGGGATAAGATCTTATCCCCTTTTTTCTATTTCTATAAAATCTATAACTCGTGAACATGCAATTTAGAGCATAAGGAATGCCATTAACATGAGAAATCTCATCACCATAATATGTAGGAATAGGAATCTCTACAATTCGCTTCTCTCTTTCAGCAAGAGATAAAATAATTTGAGTATCAAAATGCCAATTGTTAGTAAATGATTCAAAAGGAATCTCTTTAAGAGCCGCCGTTGAATACAATCTATACCCAGAATGATACTCACTAATATTTATGCCAGTTAATTTATTCTGAATCGTAGTTAAAATTCTATTGCCATAATATTTATAAAGAGGCATTCCACCCTTTAAGGCATCTCCAGAGTTAGACATTCTAGATCCAAAAACCATATCTGCCTCACCTTTTACTAAAGGCTCTAATAAATCTCCTAAAACTTCTGGTGCATATTGTCCATCTCCATGCAAAAGAGCAACAACATCAAACCCCCTATCAATTGCATAACGATAGCCAACTTTTTGATTTCCACCATATCCTTGGTTTTCTTTATTTCTATGAACTGTAAGCTTCTCAATATTATTATCTTTTTTATATTTCAAAGCTTCATCATAAGATTTGTCACTACTACAATCATCTACTACAAAAATTTCACTTACTTTATCGTAAATATCTCTAGGAATTCTATCTAAAGTTTTAGTTAAGAAATCAACACCATTATAATTAATGACAGAAATACCTACCTTAGAATCTTTCCAAGTTTTGTCTAAATTATTTTTATTACTTTCAACGCTCATTATAAATCTCTACACTAACTTACCTACTAAATCATAATCCACAGAGTCTGTAATTTCAACCTCATAAAAATTGCCATTCTTTACATCATTAGCATCAAAATCACCTAAATCATTAATTAAAACCATACCATCAACATCAGGAGCTTGAAAAGGAGTTCTTCCAGTAAGTAATAAATCTGTGTCTGAATGTGTGCCTTCTAAAAGAACCTTAAATCTTTTTCCTATATAATCTTTATTAATTTTAGAAATTGCATTCTGTTGAGCTAACATAACTCGTTCTTTCCTTTCTTTTTTCACTTCATCACTGATTTGATTTTCCATTGCTCCTGCAGGAGTGCCTTCTTCTTGAGAATATTCAAAAACTCCTACACTTCCGTAATGTCCTTCTGCAACTACAGATTCTAACTCCTTAACATCAGCTTCTGTTTCTCCAGGAAAACCAACAATAAAAGTAGTTCTAATAACTATTTCAGGAAATTTTTTTCTCATATGCTCAGTTAAAACTCTAGGATGAAGCTTACCAAGCGGTCTTTTCATTGATTTAAGAACAGCTTCGCTCATGTGCTGAAGAGGTATGTCTAGATAATTAACCATTGATTTCAAATTTACAATATTAGTTAAAAGCTCATCAGTTGCTCCAACAGGATAGGCATATAACAATCTAGTCCAGTCAATTCCAGTCTTATCAATTTCTTGGAGCAGTTTAGTAAGGTCGCCTTTTTTAGTATCTTTACCAAAGGAAGTTAAGTCTTGAGCAATTAAGTTAACTTCTTTAGTTCCTAAATCTTTTAAATCTTTAATTTCACTGACAATCGATTCAATTGAGCGACTTCTCATTCCACCGCGAATTTTAGGAATAATACAAAAAGCACAAGGCCTGTTACAACCTTCAGAAATTTTTACATAAGAAGTATGAGATTTAGTTGAAAGAACTCGAGGTAAGCTATCATCATATAAGAAATACGGTCTCGAGGCATCTTGAAAAACTTTAGTAGCTTCATCTTTTTCTATACCAAACTTACTAATATCAGTTAAATCATTTGGAGATAAAAAGACATCAACTTCAGGCATAGTTTCAGCTAAGTCTTTTCCGTATCTTGGCAACATACAACCAGTTACAATAAGCTTTCTAAGTTGACCCGTTTTCTTAAGTTCCGAAACATCAAGTATGCAATCAACACTTTCCTCAACTGCAGATTGTAAAAAACCACAAGTATTAATAACAGCCAAATCTGCATTTTCTACTTCATTAACAACCTCAAATCCAAATTTCATTAATGTACCTAGTATAACTTCAGAATCAACTTGATTTTTAGCACAGCCAAGAGTAACAACTGCTGCCCTTCCTTTAAACTCATTTGGTTTAAGTAATTCAGCTTCTTTCTTTTTAGAATTTGAAACAATATTAAGTGAGCGCTTATTCATTTAACTTTTCCTTGAATCTATAACGTCAGTTCCTTCAGGAGCATTAATTACAAACGTTTCTTCTTTTAGCTTTGGTCTTTTGTTAATCGTATTTAAAAAAATTTGTGTTTTATTTCCACCAAGATGCTCTATATGAACTACACTTGGGAAATTCTTTGAAATTAGTATCTTTAAAGAAACTAGTTCTTCTTCTTTTTTCGGCTTAAGAATTAAAAGATTTGAGCTTTTATCAAACTTACATGCACTTTCAATTGTAAAATTATCTTTTAAATTTCCAAGACCAAGTAAAAAAGAAACTGGTAAATCTGAAATTGCCACATCTCTAAATTCATCTATCATTAGTTGATTTAAATCTTCTTGAAAATACCAATAGGTATTATCTTTGATTAGAAATTCTTGCTTTTCTGGATCTAAGTACTTCCAAAGCATTTTACCTGGTTTTGCGTAATAGACATTTCCTGAACTCATTTCTTGGATGTCAAGCGATGCTAAATATGACTTCTGAGTAAACTGAGACTCAAACATCTTTGTTTTAGAATATTCAAGCTGTAATTTAGTAAGAACGTACTCACTATCTTTCTCGGAATATGCATTGTCTGAATTACAGCTGTATTCAAAAAATGCTTCTTCTGTTTCAGCAAAAAGAGCAAGAGGAGCGAGTAAAATTATAAATAAAACTAAAAACTTAGTCATTCTGGCATATTACACTAATAATGAAGTTAAAACAAACACAGCTTCTTATACTTAAAATTCTTTAGTTTGACTTACTTTATAGTTTTTCTCTTCAATTAAACTCTTAATAATTTCAATTCTTTTATCAGAAGCTGGATGAGTTGATAAAAAATCCATATATTTAGTAAACCCTTCTTCTTTTGAGGCAATTTCAAAAAACTTAGTAGCTCCACCGACATGCCCTGAGTAATTATTAAGTAACTCTAAACCTAAATTATCAGCTTTACTTTCTTGCTTTCTAGAAAAAGTTAATTCACTAAAATTTACTAAAGAAGCGGCAAGCTGCCCTCCACTTTCATCATTTAAAACAAGGCTTAAAAGCAAATAAAGTAAAGCTCTTCGTCCGAAAGATCTGATCACATCATAATTTGCAATATGCGCTATTTCATGACCAAGAACCATGCTTATGGCTTCTTCTGATTTTAATTCATCTATTAAACCAGTAAATAAAACTATTTTTCTTCCCGGCAAAGCATAGGCATTAAAAATATCTTCATCTTTTATATAAACATCAACTGGTTCTTCTCCAAGAAATGAAGTCATACTTAGAGCAATTTTTCTTAACTTTTCTTGTTTTTTTATTAACTCTGGACTGAGATAATTAGATTTATAAAAACTACTATTTACTACTTTAGATAATATTTTTTCGGTTTCTTTGGGAGCTATTCTTACTAAAAGTTCAGAAGTAATACCTAAAAATAAATACAAACAAAGCAGAGAAAGTAACAAACCAAAAAGTAACTTTAAGGAAGATGTTAAAAATGGCTCTTTTGGTGCATTAAAATTCTCTTTATCTTCTTTAGGAATATATTCCATAAGTTTTATGCATATTTTACAGCTGTGCCGTATGCAAGAGCTTCAATACTAGCAACTCCACCTTTTTTATTTGCAGAATTACCAATAGTAGAAGTTTCTATTCTAAGATTTAGAATTTTATCAGCGTCTCCTGACTCTTCAAGCAATCTTAAAATTGCCTCTCTCCTTGCTCTATCAACAAGAGATTCATAGGAAGAAATACTGCCTCCAAAAAAAAGCTTTAATCCTGCTATAAAACGTTTGAAATAATCAGTTGAAACAACAACATTTCCAGTTACAAGTTTAGCCCAAGTTATATTTTTAGAATTATCAATTTTATCAAATGTTACTACCGGTTTTTTAAGAAAACGTTTTTCTCTTTTTTTAATACTTTTGTAATGACGCTTCTCTCTATAAGTCCCAAATCCATAACCGATAATCATAAAAATTAAGATTTCGTACATTTTTAACTAACCTTAACAGCTGTCCCATAACAGTAAATCTCAGAAGCACCTTGTGCTACGGAAGAGGTTGAGAAACGAACATTAATTACTGCATTAGCGCCTTTCGATTTGGCTTGATTTAACATCCGATTAATTGCTTCATCACGAGCTTCATTAAGTAAATCTGTATAAGACTTTAACTCCCCTCCTACTATATTTTTAAGACCTGCTAAAAAATCTTTTCCAAAGTGCTTAGCCCTTACCGTACTTCCTGAAACTAAGCCAAAATGTGCTATAATTTGCTTTCCTGGAAGAGTTTCGAGATTTGTAATTTCCATTTATTTTACCTAATGTTCTACTAAGGATTTTACTCAGCGTATGCTAGTATGCCAATACGCTTATTTCACTTAATTTAGAATGAAATTATCAGAACTTAAAGATAAATCTGTATTAATCTGGGGACTTGGAAAAGAAGGACTTGCTGCTTTAAATGCAATTAAAGATATCTCTTGTAAAATTTATCTTTATGATGACAATATTTCAAACTCAAAAACTCTTTCGCTCCCTAGTAGCGTAAAAATAGTTAAATCTCCAATCACAAATACGTATGACGTACTTATAAAATCTCCTGGCGTCTCAATTTATAAAGATGAGATTAAAAAAATTAAAACTAAGGGCACTCATATTACTTCAGGCACTCAGCTTTGGTTTAATGAAAATTTACCAGGAACAAAAATTTGTATAACTGGAACTAAAGGAAAAAGCACAAGCGTTACTCTTCTTACTCATATATTAAATAAACTTGGAAAATCAGCTAAAGCTGTTGGTAATATTGGAAACCCTTTACTTGACACACTTAACTTAAAAGAAAAACCTAAGTTTTGGATAATTGAGCTTTCTAGCTTTCAGATTTACGATCTAAAAGCAAAGCCTGACATTACTCTTCTTCTTAATTTATACGCAGCACATCTTGATTGGCATCTATCACTTGAAAATTATAGACGTGACAAATTTCATTTATTCAACCTAAGTTCGAATAAAAAGTATATTAATAAACTTGACCCAGAAAGCTTAAAAAAATCTTCAAAACATAAAAACATTTCCTATTTTAATGATAAAGAGCATTTTCATTTTAAAGACGATCATATTTATTTCAAAGATAAAAAACTAAATAAGATTACTAATTTTTCTTTACTCGGCGATCATAACTTATCAAATATTTGTGGAATTTTTTCTATTCTTCAAGAACTTTTTCCTAAGACAGATCTTAATTTTTTCGTCGAGCATGCTAATTCTTTTATTCCGCTTCCCCACCGGCTTAACAAAGTTTCAGAAAAAGACGGAATTATATATGTGGATGACAGTATTTCTACAATAAATGAAGCAACAATTGCAGCTGTTAAGGCTTTAAAAGATTTTAATATTACCCTTATATTTGGAGGAAAAGATATGAAAATCGAATTCAAAGAACAAATTTCTGAAATATTAGCTCCAAATGTAAAAACCTTAGTTGGTTTACCTGATACTGGTCATCAATTAATTGATTCTCTAAGCAATCAAAATGAAAAACTCTTATTAAAAGCTTTTAACATGAAAGAGGCTGTAACTTTAGCTAAAAATAACACTAAAGCTGGGGAAGTTATCTTACTAAGCCCAGGAGCGCAAAGTCTTAATATGTTTAAAAACTATATTGATAGAGGTGAGCAGTTTGTTGAGAATATTTAAGTTTTAATTTTGTACAAAAATATTTTGTTTTAATAGAGTTTCTTATTTTTCAGGATTTTTTTTGGTAACCCCTTGTGCCAGAAACATTTTCTGAGGTGTTCAATATTGGTGGCACCAGTTCTTCCCCGCTTTGACTCTTTCATAAATTAGCTCTGGAACCTATAGTTAATCAACTCAATTCTCTACTGCCTTTAGCTTTTAAAAATTTATAGCTTAGAAAAAAAGATGGTTGGGGGGGCGATAGGACGCTTACAAAGGAGTTGGCATTGGAAAAGAAAAGCAAAAAAAAGAAAGGACAGATTCTATCTAGGTAAAAAAAGAATAAATCTATATTATTGATTATCAGTAGTGTACTTTTGGTTGTAGTTACGAGGGTAAACCGTCCTCTTAGGATGGAAAAGAACTGAGTTTGCTTCTTGAGATGTTTTCTTGCCTGGACTGAGATGCGGTTTTCTAGCAGTAAGTTCTTGAAAAAATTTAGAAGTTTTCCATTTACCAACCTTACTTTCTCCAAATTCTTCTATCTCAGTATCAAAAGAGGTTGGACCTTTGTATGGAGGTGTAGAACTAATCACTACCTCATCTTTCTTCGCTAAAATACCTTTTCGAGTAAGTTGCCTTATTTGAGACAAAATACTTTTCCTTTCTTCAGTATTTCCATGTCTAAATTTCAAACGTAAAGCATGTTTTTGAACTTGACTCAAAGAATCCGTTTGTTGATCGAGACCATTCAGTAAGGGATCTATAAAGCTAGCTACATCTTCTAATAAGTAATCTGATATTAAATATGCTTGAGCATACAAAATGCATAATGCTGGGGCTACTGAAGCTATCCTTTTACACAATATGCTAGCACTTTCTCTTTCTTTATGTTTGAGTAAATAGGGAACAAGCGTAGCGCAAGTTTTAGCAGACTTCTCATCTAACTCTCGCCATAAGTTCAAAGCTTCCAGTGCCCTATTGCGTATAAATAACATTTCTGAAAGATGCCTTATCACTGAATTATTTGCGACAGAGTTAGAACGATATATATTTTCCATTATTTGAATTGCTAGATCTTCCTTATTAGAATGAAAAAGACTTGAAGAGGTGCTGATAAAAACAAATACTATGTCTCTATGTTGATCCTGCTCCATAAGAGACTCATATAGCGTTGAAGAAATCTCATTAAATCTGATATTTGAGCAAACTCCAGCAATGTCCAGCAGCATGTTCGAAATTGCTTTTGCGTTACGTGTGTCGTATCGATAAAGGGCTGACATCAATTGTGCAGCCTTCTGCACTTCATTTTTTAAAACTAAGTTTTTAATTCTTGTGGTCCATTCAATTACTGATTGTTTTTCTCCTTCTATTGGAATGGGGCCAAATTCTCGTATTTTCTTTACACCAACTTTTCTGTTTTTATGAAATTCTGTTTTGTACTCGCTCCAAGTTAGATGGGCATTCTTAATAATTTGGTCGATAGATGCATCACGACCAAGAGTATTGTTTTTTTTCGAAAACTTAAGGAATGTTCTACTTTCTTCAGGAATATATCTAAATATAACTGCCCATACTCTATTTGCAATTAAAAGCGATTGAGGCATAGCTATCTGAAGAACTCGACCTGGAATTTGTTTCCACTGATATTGCGTTCTAGATTCACAGTAATCAGAAGATAAGTCTCTTTGGCATAGGTATGGAAGTTTTGAAAATTCACTTAAATCTCCATCTCTAACATTATTTATTATGTCAACGGCTCTCTCTAAATTAGGAGAATTATTGTCTGCCTTTGGTTTTGCGGGAGGTTGACCCAAAGCATGTTTTCTTATCATATTGACCATTTTTAATACATCGGCATCTTGAGAGTTTTGAGTAAGAAAGTTGAGAATTTTACAAGCATGTTGAGAATGTCCGTTCTTACCTAAGTGACCCAAAACCTTTCCTAATGAACCAAGAGATTGAAAATCACCAGTTAAACCACGACTACTCAAAGTTCGTAACACATCATTTACTTGCGTCATATCTCCATCGGCTAAAGATTTCGTTACTATGTCTACAGCATGTTGTGGATTTAATAGATCTCCAAGTTGAGCAGATTTTACATCGTGCGAACGATCCTCTACTCCTCTAGCTTTGTGATGCATAAAAATAAATCATTGGTGCTTCTTAGTGAGGATTATATAGCAAAACCTAACGTTATCAAAATTGCCCAAACGACTCGAATTGCCTCAAATAGAATGTAACCCTTGGCATTTGAAAAGATCATCGTTTTCCCATAAAAAATGTAACCCTCCTGAATTCCCTGAATTCTCCTGAATTCGTAGCACCTAACTTTTTGAATAATCCCAACTATTAAGTAAGCTTTAGCAATGGTGACCCCTTGTGCCAGCAACTTTTTCTGAGGTATTAAATGTTGGTGGCACCTGTTCTTCCACATGATTTTCCCAGTTTGCTGGGTATAATCAACCTGCTCGTTACACTTTAATCCTTCTAAACATCTTTTAAAGCTTTAGAGGTAGTTGCACCCATAGCTAACACTTCGCTACTTCTTTTAGATTCATCAGGTGTTACCTTGTATATTGTGCAAACTTCGCGCATTCGGGGAGCTATAAGAGGATCGCTCCACTGAGGAAGCAGTCCTTGTTCTAACTTAGAATTTGGCAGGAGAAGTTTAGATTCAGATTGACACTCTATACCTTTCTTCCCTGCTTTAAGAGCCGGCGAAACAGTTGACATTGATGCTAACACCTCACTACTCCTCTCTGATTCTTCTGGCGTGACTTTGCGCAATACACGTTCCTGAGATTTAATACAATCTGTACTTAAATATATCGGGTAGGTACTCATCAATAATCCTCCAAATGTGTAATATGATTCTAAAGCTTTAATTATTATTTTTATCCTTATAATTCGGATCTCTGTATACTTTGAAAAAATAAATAATAGAACCTAATCCTAGAAGAAAAGGTATAGTAGCTAGAATAAAAACTATCCATATTACTCACCGCTCTTAGTAAAAAAACTAGAAAAATGCTTAGGTTCTCTAAACACGCAATTGACTAGCATAAATATGCTAAAAACAAGCAATAAAATAGGTAATAGAAAAAAAATTTCCAAAAAACTCATAGTTGTTTATATCTCCCTTTTTAGCTCAGTATAAATAACGGCGAGCGTGACCAGTGAGCCAATTTTATGAGAAAAGTTCGTAGTTAGAATCTTTAGGTTCTGCATATTTAACAAGAGCTTTAGTAAATCGTGAAAATAAACTACCATTATTACTGGTAGCACCTTCTCTAACATCACTTATAACCTTTCTCGCAGGCTGTTCGATTGAAGTAACAACCGTAGCTCGAAACTTAGACAAAACGTATAGACTTGCTAACTGTCCAATAGTATATAAACCATTTGACTCAGCAAGCTTATTCTTACTTATCTTTAAAGAAAAAACGCTAAGAACTTTTCCAACTATAGCTTGCGTTCCCCAATTTATTAACCCTCCTAAAGGAGAAAGACTCCCTTGAGCAACAACATTTCCTAACATATCATCATATTTTTTTTGAGAATCTGGCATTTCAGAGCATTGCTTCCTACCGGACATAGCTAGTTGAAGAGGAGCTCCTATAGCTTTCCCTGTGGCTTCATTGTACTTATAAGCCGCGATAACTGAAGTACCAACCAAACTAGCATCAACCAGAGTTCTTGGACTTCCAGCAGCATCTCGCATAGACTTTTTAGCTCCTAAATACATTTCTTTAATGCCAGAAGTTAAGCCCTTTAGTAAGATCGGAAAATATTTTAGATGTGCTCTAAAAAAATCAGAATATGAAATATTAAGAGGATTATTGTTATAATTAGGATTGCTTTCTAACAAGCTTTCATAAAGGCTTTTATACGCTTGAATCATTCGAACTTGAAAATAAGTGTAAGCCAGTGTTCGCCCATGAAATGCTGACATAGTCAAAATTGACTGACTCTGTCGTTCGTCAGGATTAAGCTTTTCTGTAATAGGCAAAACTCTTCTAGCTAATCTATCAAATACTAAACCTACCGTAGAGCCAATAATGAAAGTAAAAGGAGTTGCCGCAGCTCTAGATAGTTTTAAATTACACAAATCAGTTGTATCTTCCATGGTAGTAGTACCATCTTCAAAAGCTTGCATGTTCTTAGCAACTTCCATGTTTGCTGTCAGAACTCTTCTAAACCAATCAAGAAAGAAATGGCTAACAATAGGATTGGTTAATCTTAGTGCATGATCTAGCTGATGTAATTGTTCATTTTTTCTTAAGCTATCTGTTTGTGATTCAAGCTTGCTCCCCTCTTCCACGTTCTTATGTTTTGTTTTTTTATTAGAAACATTATCGATTTCTTGAGCATTTAAGTTATGCGCAGGCATACTGAGGAGTGCTAGACCAACTGCACTTCTTTTTAAAAAATCTCTTCTACTACTAGCGGGAACAACTTGATGCATAAACAAATTAAAACTTAAATTTGATTGCTAATCAAATAATTCTAATCTGAGAAAACTTCACCCATTTAAAGAAGCATAAGTACCAGATTTAATCTGATATGCAGAAAAAACAGGATTCACATCCCCATTCTCATCAAAATCAACTTCTCCACCAATACCTTGAAACTTAGGCATTGATACTAACTTTTCTTTTAAGCATGTTGCATCTCTATTTTCTTTAGGACACATTTCAAGAGCGCTAGCAGTAGCTAAAAAAGCATCATAAGCTCTAGCTACAAAAAAATGTTGCGGCCCAAATTTTTCGTCAAAAAGGATTTCAAACTTTTTAGCAAACTTAGAATTAGGATTAATAACAGGCATTGCTGCGGCAAAAGTCATTCCCTCTCCAGCGCTTCCTAAACTTGACATTGATTTATCGCTCCCGAATAAGGCTGCCGAAGCGATTATTGGTTTTTTAAGTCCTAACTGCTCCGCTTGCTTTACAAAAGCATAACCTTCAACTGGATAAGCTGCGAGAAAAATAAGATCTGGCTTTGCTTTTCTTGCAAACAACACTTGTACTTTCGTATCAGTAACTCCAGGCTCTAAATCTGTTTTAAGTAAAACTTCACCTCCAATTTTTTTATAAGCTTTTTCAAAATAATCTGCAGTGCTCGTTCCGTAATCATTTTGTGAATGCACAATAGCAACTTTTTTAGCTTTAAAATGATCTAAAGTTAGTTTCGCCATATACTTTGCTTCCTGAGAAGCTCTTGCAAAGTTTCTAAAAGTATAATCGTTCGGAGAAGTATAATCTTCAGTCGAAGTCGCAACTCCCATTTGTATAATTTTGTCTTTATTCACGATTGGAGAAAGTGCAAGTGCAACACCAGAACCAAAAGTAAATACAACAGGAAAATTACTGGTACTTTTTAACTTTCTATAAGCTGAAATAGCTTTCGAAGGCTCCGCCTGCGAATCTTCGAAAATAAGGTTTGGTGCACTTTTCCCCTGCTCTTCTAACTCTTCTTTTGCCATTTCTAAGCCTCTTTTAATCCATTCTCCAGCTTCTGCAATTTTACCAGAGAGAGGTATCACCACAGCAAAAGTTGTTTGATCAGAATCTGCTAAAGAAATGCTTGAAGAATTAATTAAAAGAATAGCTGATAGGATGTATAATAAGATCTTATTCATAATAAATTTTCCCTTCATAAGTAGGCTAAACAATAGCATCTATTACATGATTTTTCTAGTTTTGATTTCTTGCTTCTTTAAATCAAGAGCTATAGGAGTTTAAATAATATGGCCTACAGCATCTCTGCGTTCCTCTGAGCCTCTGCAACTTCGCATCTAATAAAAATTATTTTAGACGCAGAGACTCAGAAGAACGCAGAGATGCTGGAATTATACACTTTGCAAAAGCACATTGTTTAAAAAAAAACATATTTGTATAATAGAAATTATGACAAAACCAATTATAGCAATAGATTTAGATGAAGTAATTTGTGATACTGTTGGAGCTTTTAAGCAATATGCTAAAGACATTTTACAAATTGAGCTTAAAATAGAAAAACCTGAAGATTATAATTGGGTTAACTCTTTAAAAAAGCCACAAGCGGAAGTTTCTAAAATCGTAAAAGACTATCATAATTCGTACTATTCAGATAATGCAAAACCAGTTTTAAATTCTCTTCAAGTTCTAGAAAATTTGTCTAAAAAATTTGATTTTATTGTCATTACAAGTAGATTAAGATCGACCTATGATAAGACGAAAACATGGGTTGACAAAAATTTTCCTAATTTATTTACCGACATCTTCTATTCAGCAAACCTTGATTCAGGAGAACCTGGAAAATCGAAAGAACAAATATGTTTAGAACAAGGAGTTACAGCTTTAGTTGAAGATCGTGCAGGCTATTTAGAAGGATTTGAAGATAAAAGCATTAACTTATTTCTTTTAAATTGCACTTGGAGTAATGGACAAAATTCGGATAAGTATACTATTGTTTCTAACTGGCTAGAGTTAGAAAAGCATCTAGCACAGCTTTTGTAAAAAAAAATTAAAGAGATAATTTTTAACATTTTACTGACTTTAAGATGAATTCAATGATAGTAGAACTACATGTTCCAGATTTTGTTCAAGCTCAAAAATTTTAAGACCTGCGCAAAACCTATAGATACAGAGCGGAAAAACTATGTTAGAAAAGAAGAATGGAAGAACAACAAGATTTTACAACGAGCTTAATAGAGAGAAGATTTCAAGAATCAAACCAATGGTTTAAGTTAAAGAG
>CALJRW010000154.1 GCA_937976335.1 uncultured bacterium
TATTAGTAGCTCTTCATGTGTCGCTACTTCTGGGTTTATTTTGAGAATCTTAGGCACACATATTATATGCACTATTTTCTAACTCTTAGATACTCCTAATTTCATTATTATCGGAAATTTCTTTCTGTCTTTACTATATTAATCTTGAATATCTTCATCAAATTTAGATACAATTTTTTTAAAACGACTAATTGCACCTTGGCTATATCCATATTTTTTCAATTTAGATAAAACAATTTCATAAGCAACATATGAAGGTGGTAAATTTTCTTCCTTACAATTGCTAACATAATCTTCTATTTCTCCAATTACTAATTCATTTTTTGCTAGATCAAAAGAATGATAACGTTGACACGAAATTAAATTAATCTTACTGATTGTTCTATATTCTGTATCTTGAAATGATTTGAAAGTAAAAGGCCATTTTGAATCAACAGTTAGTATTTGATTCGAGCCGGAGTTTGTAAATTTCGTTAAATTTCGACCAGTCATCCAATTTGGTATTGCAACTCCCATATAACTTAAAATTGTTGGAGTTACATCAGATAATTGCGCATTTTCAACTAGACGACCTACAAAACGATTATCTGGGAAAAAGAACATTAAGGGAATTCTATCTCGAGTGTCATACCGTGAACTATGATCGGAATGTACTACAATAATCGTATTGTTAAGCTTTCCAAAGCTACCAAGCTTAACAAATAATTTTTTTACAAGATAGTCGAAATCTCTAATTGCATCATCATAAGAACCATTATTGGGACAAGCATTTGATTGATCGTCAAAAGTATTTTCTCTAGTCGAAAAACACGGACCATGTGTTCCAAGTAAGTGCAAATGTGCAAAGAAAGGCTTATCAAGTTTCTCAATTTTGTTTAAAAAACTATTAAGATTTTTATGATCATTTTTGTAAGAAAAATTAGAATTAACAATATTATGATAAGCATACGAAAAATTGTTAAACCTTAGAACATGACCAATCCCCATTGCAAGACGTTTTTTCATCTGAGAAAGGAAATAGAAATCATATGAACTATAGAATTTAGGGAACTTCTTTATAGTTCGATTAAAAATATTATCATAATTTATCCCATTAGATACTGAGAAACTATCTTTAATATTCAGATCTGCGGCATCTGCCCAATTTTTTATTCCAATCTCAAAATTGTAATATCCTAAATCTTTAAGAATTTTAGGTAGATGTTTATATGCATGAATAGGATCTAATATTTCTGGGTAAGAACTCAAACGTGTTACTAAAGGAGATCTACCAGATAGCAACGTGACTATTGATCCAGAAGAGTTATTGACGTTAGCGAAAGCATTTTCAAAAATTAACAACTTCTTTCTCTGACTATCCAAAAAAGGAGTCGTATTGCGTTCATATCCATAAAGTGACATATGTTTAGCATCAACGGCGTCGCTAGCTAAAAAAATCACATTATAGTTATTTTTAAAATTATCTGAAGGATCATTTTGTGTTCTTAAAAAATTAATATTGAGAACAAAAGAGATACACATAAGTATGCACAAAGGAACAACCAAAAACTTATACAGCTTCCGTTTAGATAAAATTAAAGTAACACTGTCGTAATACTTAAGCTTATAGTATGAATAAATAAAAAAACAAATTAATAAAATACAATATAGAATCTTACTGATTCCTATTGAACCAAATGCAGAGATATTAAAAATAGTATGAATAAAATTGTTAATTAGAGTAAATATTAAGCTTGTAAAAATCAGCGAAGGGATGATCAAGTTTAGAAAACTTAAAGAAGATCTATTTATTATTTTAGTAGTAATGTAGATAAAAATTACAGGCAAGAGTATACATAAATTAACAAGAGATATAGTTCTTAATAAAATTAATACTTTACCAATTAACGAAACTTGAGACAAAAAAGAAACTTTAGTTGCAAAAAATAACCATTCGGATAAAACATATAAAAGAGCAAAAAAAACTGAGCTGACTATAGGAAACATTAAATTGCAGTCCTCATCAAAAATTATTTAATTAAAACGTACTTTGCTTGAGTGCATATTGTCAAGAAACATCACACTACTTGTATACTCTTTTTATTCCTTCTACGTTAAATTTACTCCTGTATGATCGTATTGTTAGAAAATCCCTTCTCAGTTAAAATCGACTGTAATGAAAATGGGTTGGGAACTTTTAGCTAAAAAATATATTTTAATTGTACTAATTCTGTTTTTTACTACTTTACTCTCCCAACTCTCTTTCCCCAAATACGACTTCATCCAATACTGGTCTTCCGCACAACTTCTAGATAAAGGAATTAACCCATATATAGAAGAAAATATTGGAGCAATAGAAATTACTGTTCGTGATTTTGGTGGAGTTATAAGGATGTGGAATCCTCCATTTATTTTTCTGCTTATTTATCCATTAAAATTCTTTTCTAACTATAATTTAATTGAAAGCTTATGGGTATTACTTTCTATTATTACTTATATAGTATGTGCGTTTTTGTTAATTAGAAAATATATTGGCGAAAAGTGCTTAAATTATTTTCTGCTTTTATGTATGATTATTTTTGTATTTCCTCCTCTTTGGGCAATGTTACATATGGCTCAAATTGGGTTTGTACTACTTTTTGCAGCTACGTCTTATCTACTTTTAAGAGATCAGAAAAAATATTTTTTGGCTGGTTTTTTGCTTTCTATCTCTTTAATTAAACCTCATTCTTTTTATCTTCTTTATCTATTTTCTTTTGCCTCTGATATTAAATGTAAGAACTTCAAAGCTATTTTTGGTTTTACAACTGGCTTATTTTGCTTATTTGGAAGCTCACTTATTATAGAACCAAACGGATGGAGCTGGTATTTTGAAGCCATGGCTTCTCCTCCAGTTTATTTTAAAACTACGACTCTTGGTAGTTTTTTAATGGATATTTTTGGGTTTGAGTATAAATTTCTTCGATTTTTACCAATGCTTATTTGTATTCCACTTTGCTTGTTTGTTTTGACTAAAAACTTAAACGAGCAGGTTGTTAGAGCGATTACTATAGCAATCATTCCTTTATCTCAATTAACTACACCTTATGGCTGGCCTGCTGATCAATTAGCAATGCTACCTGCTATTATTTATTTACTTTCCTTTGTGATTTCTGATGAATCTTTAAATACTGCAAAAATTAAAATTAGATTAACTTTTTTTATTTTATTAAATTTACTTGGCTATGTCTGTGTTTCAACAAGATCTTATGATGAGCTTGTTTGGTATACTGCACTTATAAGTTTTGTGTCTTTTGCTCCAATTAGGAAAAGCTATACTCATTGCAAAATGAGTGCTATACTGCTTGCATAATGAAAAAAAAGTGGAAGTTAATATATAAAGGGGAAATAGATAATTTTGACAATTCATCTATAGATTACTGGAAAAACAAAAGTGCTGATGAAAAATTTGCTGAAGTAGAAAATTTAATTGATCAAGCTATGCAAATAAAGAATAAAGATAGAAAAAATGAACGAGAATTACTTAGAACTACTGCAGTTATTAAAAGAGCATAAAGTCAAATATTTAGTTATCGGTGGCTACGCAGTAATTAATTATTGTGAACCGAGATATACTAAAGATATAGATATTTGGATTGAAGCAAGTACAACTAATGCTAAAAAGATGTACCCCCTCACGAGATCTGTAAGCCTTCAGGATTGTTCAAGGTCGAGGCTTTTAAATGCTTGAAAAACGCAGGTGTGCTACTGCACGTTGAGTATTTTCAAGCGTTTAAAAACGAAGAGATTGGGCAATCGTGAAGGCTTACAAATTAATTTTGTTAGCCTTGAAGTATTAATAAAACTTAAAAAAGCCTCTGGAAGACCTCAAGACTTGGCTGATTTAGTGCAGCTCAAGAAAGTGAAAAAATGAAGAAACCTTATCTAACTGCCAAATCAGGAACCTCTGACGTCAACCAACTCATATATTCTTTTAATAGAATTTAAGATACGCAACTGAGCTTTTTACTCATAACTTACAGTAAAATCTTATTTATTTTTATAACTTACAGTTATGCCTCACTTTGAGAACAAAAAAGCAGGAGAGAAGATCACTAAAATAGACCTTCCAAGTGAGTCAAGTGCAGAAACTACTAGATCTCATTTTCAAAGTATAAATGAAGATTTAAAGAGGACATTTCCAACACTAGAGCAAAATGAAAATGAATTAATACCTGTTAATTCTGACTTGCAACTTACTTCTTCACCAAAACATGAGCTTAAAAAAAATGTAGTATTTCGAACTATAGATAACTACTTTCGCTCAAAACCATTTGAGCTCAAAAATAAAGGAGAGTTTTATGAAATTTTGGGCATAAGAGGTTTTAAGAAATTTTTACTAAACGGTGGTGATTATAGTCTAAGACTGCTTGGAATGAGAACTATAAAACAGCGCGGAAGAGCTGGTCTCCATAAAACCGAACAAGAGCTAATTGAAAATGAAAAAATGACTAGAGCGTTAGAAGCTGCACATATACCAATTATTACATATGGATTAAGCTATACTGGTATGTTTATTCAAAATGAGAAATGGGTGCCTGCAGGTATTTCAATACTATTAAACATAGCTGTTAATATCTATCCGATCATGACTCAAAGATACAATCGTGCTCGCTATACTTATTATTTAGATAGAATCAGGCAAAGAAGAGAGAAAAACCTACTTAGAGCTACTAAAAGTTAAAACTAAGACAATGGAAATGCCAAACGAAAAATTGACAAGTGATTAAAAATAGCGATCAGAAAAAATAATAAAAACCCTCTCAAGCTACTTAACTAACTTAAGAAACGGCCTACCCGTCAAATACTTTTCTCTCTCTAACTGACTAACTAAAATATTCGCTCTCTCTTTTGTATCTTCACTACCAACTAAAATACGATAATAACTTTTACCATTTAAATTTCTAGTTTCCATGCTAGAGCGAAAGCCATTAGATTTTAATTTTGAAATAAGAGAATTTGCATCTGATAATTTATCAATTGAAGAGATTATTAAGCTCAAATGATTTAAATAGAGATTTACAAGGCAAGTTCTATGAGGAAGTTAAATGTAGTTTTGCTGATCCAATAGCGGCAACGCTCTATAGCGTAGATTTATATTCTAAAGTAAA
>CALJRW010000155.1 GCA_937976335.1 uncultured bacterium
CTGTCTCTTTAACTTAAACCATTGGTTTGATTCTTGAAATCTTCTCTCTATTAAGCTCGTTGTAAAATCTTGTTGTTCTTCCATTCTTCTTTTCTAACATAGTTTTTCCGCTCTGTATCTATAGGTTTTGCGCAGGTCTTAATATTTAGCTTCTTGGGATGAGTCTGATTTAGAGAGGCTTCAAATTAAAGAAATAGAGGAGAAAGTTCAAAAGGAAGGAAAAAAATCAGAAAACAATCCTATTTTTGAAGTTAGTAGGGATAAAAATAGGGATATTGAATGAACTGTGTTGACTCATTTGTAGTAGTTGATACTTGATCTGACAGTCATTTTAGTAGAACCTACTCATTTTTTTATTCTCAACAAACTCAGTAGCATCAAAAAGAGTTAGCATAGGCGTTCTCCCACAGCATTTTTTCCGATGTGTTGTGATACTTCAACTAGATATCTAAATCAAGTTTAAGTTCCTCCATTGATTTATATTTTTTTCTTCTAAACGTAATCTCCTAATAAAACTCATTTAAAATAGTTTGATCTTAGAAATTTGAAGATCTACCTCTTCCTCTGACATGAGTAAGTTTGAAGCAATAAGTTCTTTTTTTAAATTGAATAGAAAATACTGCTCTAAGATTTCAAAACCTACTGGGTTTGTAAACCATAGTTGAGATCTGAGTCTATCAAAGTTATCAGTGATAAAGAGCCCATCAATAAGACTGAGTAACTGCTCTTCGTTCATAGAAAATAATTCTTTAGTTTTAGGTAATTCTATTTCGTGAGATTCATACCACAAAACATTTGCTAATTGATATGTGATTTTAGCTCGTTCTTCTTCAGATAAATCTGATAGTGAAGATCTTGTTGGTAATTGTGAATTTATCAGTAAGACAAGTTTTAATTGTATATTTTGAACTTTTGACACATAGTCTTCTTCAGGAAAATGTTCCATATACCTGTCTATCGTTGGTTTGCATAGTTGAGAGTAATAATTTTTAAATTCTTCTTTCTTCCAACTAATGTCAGTATTTACATGAGATGGTAAGTTAGAGTCAACGGTAGAACTTTTTGAAAATTTTCCTTCAATGTTCGAGGCTTGTGAAATATGTGTGGAGAGTTTGTCAAACCATTCTTCGTCTACACAAATCACTCTTCTTCTACGAAAAAGAAAATCACCTATCTTATCTGAAGGCACTAACAAACCGTAAAATTGAAAATTAGTTGGGGGTTCGAAAGGAAAATTACGGAGCTGTTCTAGTGCAAGCGATAATTCTCTTGCATTGTCTTCAAAATTAGGGATATTTTTCTCATCTTCGAGAGATTCGAGCATTTTCCATCCAGCAGGTTTTTTGTTGGAAGCTCTTTTGGAAATTCTAATTTGTAGCTGATCGTCAAGTAAATCAACTGCGCTTCTATGTATTACATATATACCTGAATTTCCCGAAAATTCTCTAATAAGATCTCTAGGGATTCGTACCTTCTTTCCATAAAATGTAGTTTCTACAAAACTTACATCCTCTTCTAAGCTTTGACTTATCTCGCCTAATAAAGCGTGCAATTCTATGGCGTAGTTTTCTTTAATACCAAGTTTTTTAGCTAATGTTTGAGGTTTGCAAAAATGATTAACTTTTAATTCAGTATTTTTTCTTTCGTGTTCTTCTTGTTTTTTAACTCTCTTCTCGAGAAATTCGTTTAACTCACTTTCTGAATCTATTAATTTTCTATTTTGGTTCTCTGGTGAAAATTGATAATTAATTGCAGCTGTAATCTCTTCTACCTCAGGAGAGCCATAAACATCTATCATAGGCGAATATAGTTCCATAGCTCCTGCGCAGTGTCCAAAAACTTTCAATTCAAAAACATCTCGATCAATTAATGTAACTACATATGCCATTTTATTTGAACACTCTGGGTTTAATCGCATAATTCTACCTCCTGTTTGTTCGGCAATGATAGGGGATCTGGTAGGTCGTAACATAATACAAAGTTGTGCTCTAGGGGCATCCAAACCATGTATTAGTAAATCTGCACAAGTTAGAACACGAATTTTTCCTCGACGAAAATCTTCAAGATGTTTAGAAAGTTCTTTCCAGCTAGTTTCGCCAGAAACCGTTTTAGCGAAGTTATCTCTACCAACACTTCTATTAATTTTAGAAGCAATTTCATCTGCATGCTTTATGCCATTGCAGAAAAAAACAGTTGAAAGATTTCTA
The DNA here is from genome assembly GCA_937976335.1 of uncultured bacterium. Taxonomy (GTDB): domain Bacteria; phylum Bdellovibrionota_C; class UBA2361; order UBA2361; family CALJRW01; genus CALJRW01. The sequence continues at coordinate 2,208 of CALJRW010000155.1, forward strand.
AACTTAATATCTGTCTTTTGATCTACATAGTTAAAAAATACATCTAAAGCCATTTCATCTCTACCAGCTAAATTAGATATCAGTGTACGTTCAAAAGCAGAATAATCATGTTGCGAGCTTCGCTTGCTACGTAATTTTAAGCCTGATGTCAGGCCAGTTTCTAATATAAAGTTTTTAACAGCACATAACTCACCGCCTTCAACAGCTTCTTTAAATGTGGTTACATGAATTGCAGGTTTGCCATCAAAGAGGACATCTCCTACAGTTTCGCCAGTGACAAAACGATCCGTAGCGGTCCACCCTAGAACTATATTATCTTCTCTAGCTTGTCTAATTCTAGGTTTTGTAATCGTCCCTCGTAAAAGGTGTACTTCATCAAGCAGTACTAAAGGCCTTTGATCGATGCTGATTGTTCTTTTATCTAAGAGCGCCATCCAAGATTGGGGCGTTGTAATAAGAATGGGCTTAGAGAGAGAGGTTTTTCGTTCTTTAGAATCAATTTTAGAATGATATACTCCTACATATGCTTTTGGGATTGCAAATGCTTCGCAAAAAGTTTTGGTAAATACATCATTGGCTAGAAAACAACGTGGCGTAAGATACAATACAGGTTTATCCCAAAGAAATTTACCCGAGTTTGGATCTAAATTGGCTGCTAGAGCTAGAGCAGCTTGATTAAAAGTTTTGCCACTTCCTGTGGGTCTTCGTACGTGTCCTCCAGTTTCTCCTCGTCTTAAATCCGCAATTATATCTTCATGTACAACTCTTTGTTTAGGACGCAGTATAGTATCATCTTTTAAGAAAGCTTCACATCGATCTGCAAATTCATACCCCCAATTAGTTAAAGAGCTTTCGGTATTTATTCTAAACGAATTAGGTCTTTCGTTTAATTGATTGTTAGATTGGTTAGGTACAAACATAATATTAAAAATTTATAATCAAAAGTAGTGTGGTGTTTTGATTGAATAACCATAACAAAAAAACCACCACACATACTTTGACATAAGGTGAACCTCCAAAAAGAAACTTTTCTTGATTATCAGTCTACTTCATTCAAAAGCTAATTTCCCATCCCGCTTGTGTTTCGGGATTGAAACGGATTCTTACGTTCTGTCCCATTGTGAGATTTAGCTTTAACTCTGTCCCGTCGGGAGTTTCAAGTATTACCTTCGTACTACCTAAACGTTTCTCCGAAACTTCATGAGGTTGGGCGGCTAGAGATTTATTAGTTCTCTTTGCCGATTTCCTCTTCTTCGTAGCCTTTTTCGATTGCTTCTTAGATTGAGTTCGTTTCTGTGTTGCCTTGCCTTGTGTTTGTCGAGTAGAATTTTTTCTTCTACCAGTTTTTTTTCGACCACCACTTGGCAAAGTGCCACCTTCTTCCAGAACTTTTCTCCAGTTAGCTCGATCTTCGATTGGAAGCCAAAGCGAGGGATCAAGAAAACCTTCGTTTCCTTCCTCCGTAATACGCTCCTGCACGTTTTCTTCCTGAAGACGCGCATGTACAATAGCCACCTCGTCATGGACTAAGTTTTTGCCCATGTAGATAGCTTGTTGTACCGTTCCTCCTGAAACACCAATCAGTCCTGCAAGAAATTTCGTTCTCGCAGTTACTGTTTTGTTCCCTCCTTGAACAACCTTATCAAATTCTTCCATGAAACGAAGTCTTGCCTTTTTGTCTTTTGACGACATAAGACTCTCCTTAATCTAGTTAGAATTACAAAACACCACACACGAAAAAATAGTTTTAATATTTTTCTCGTCTATAGTGTCTAAATACTTATGCTCCCTCCAATAAAATTCTCACATATTCTTCAAAATTAAAATCTTCTCCTGCACTATCGATATCAAAATAATCGCAAATTAGAGCGCGAAACACATTATCAGAAAGTAAAGATTGTCTTATTTTTCTAAATGCCTCTTTCTCTATTTGTCTTATTCTTTCTCTAGTGACTTTGTATAAAGATCCTATTTCTTCTAGCGTACGTTCATTGCCAAGGTCGCCTGTCTCTAATCCATATCTTGCCATTAAAATCTTTTGTTCTCTTTCGTCCAGTTCATTACACATATGTTCAGTTAAAATATGAAATACTTCGAAGTTGAACGCTCCTTCGGATTCTGTTTGGCCTTCATTGTATGTGACCATATCACCTAAAGTAAGCTTGTCTTGATCTTCACTACCTGAGCTACTAAGGCTTGATGGAGTATCTCCATAGCTATTAAGATAATCAACGATATTTTTAGAGTTAAGATATCTATGAGCTACATCTTTAAAGTCACGAGTGTCGCCAGTTCTTGTTTGATCAGCCTGATATTCTTTTTTTGCTCTATTAATTGATTCGCGAGCATGTACTGGTACTCTGATGGTACCTTCATTATTCATTTTGTATCGTGTGATACTTTGTCTAATCCAATAAGGTGCGTACGTACTAAATTTTAATCCTAATTCTGGATCGAAGTAATCTATAGCTTTGAGGAGACCTATATTGCCTTGTTGAAAAAAATCAAGAACAGAGTTTACGCTCCAGAAGTATCTTTTCCCAGCCCAATAAATTAGTTTTTGATTATGTGTAACAATATGTTCAGTTGCAGCTTGTAAGTTTCTCTTGATATTTTCTAATAAAGATAATCTTTCTTCTGCGTCAGTCCCTAATTCGCCAACTTCATCCAAGTATTCGTTTAATAACTCATCATCATCGCAAGTTTTCATCTCATCAGAATATGCTCTGAGTTCTTCTAGATATGAGTTGATTACTGAAAAATGTAGAGGGAATCTAAGCATTATTTCAACACTTCTTTCTATTAACAATGCTCTTTTAGCAGTTTCTTCTAATGCTGTGGATGAGAGTACTTCCCCAATTTTTTCCAATTCAGGAAAGTCATTCAATAAATTTGACCTGTATTGACTAACACCATCGGGTTCCATAATCCAAAAACTCTTATTAATCTTAGCAACTGGGATAACAGATTGTGAATCTTCACATTGCCCATTTGAAGAAGTAATAGATATAGATTTATAAAGTTCTCCATAAAGTTCAATACATCTTGCAACAATTAAAGGACTTCTAAGTACCAAATCAAGCCAATCTTCTCTATGCTTTCTTAGGTCACGAAAAGTAGCAGCTTCTTCTTCTCGAGATAAAACTTTATGTAGTAATAAATGAGAAATATCGCTTAAATCACCTTGGTCCCTTAACCTGTTACTATTTGAGGTTGTGCTTTCTGATTTGTTAGCTGGTTCTAAAAATATCTTTTTGTCTGCTTCGAATTCCTCTACATTATCTAATTCAAACTCTTCGCTATTCTCTTTATTATGGGCGGTTATCTTACTTTGTTTTTGAGGCTCATTAGTCTGTTTTTTATCTAAATCTTCAAAAGTAGTTGATTCGATTGAAATAGTGCCTTGTAGTCCAATAATTTCATTAATTTCTTTAAAAAGAGATTCTGCCTGATCTGAGGTAATTCCTATAGAAATTGAAATTTCTTCAAGATTTCTTCCTTCAAGATGGAATTGCGTAAAGATTGATTCCTTTGGTTGCCCGATGGATCTTCTAAATATAGTTAATTCAAGCGGAATAAGTAATTCAGAAAGCTTTCTAATTTCTTCAAGAGGTGCTTCGGTAAGTTGATCGAAATCAAGCTCTACATCTTCTTTTAACTTACTCCAGACTGCTCTAGATATTACATGTCTTGGTTCTATAGAAATTCCATCTTTTTCATAAACGACAGTCAAAAGACATGCAATTTGTAAGCGTTTAGCAAGCGTATATGGATCATCTTCTGGAAAGGACTCAAAATGTTTTTCAAAAATAGGCTTAGCTATATCTTCATAAAGGCTTCTAAATTGAGCAAATAGCTCGTTATTTTGAAATTTAGACGATAAATTAGCATCGTCAAAATTCATAATTGAGCTGGAGATAAATTTACTTTCTTGACCGCTTAGCTTGTCTCTCATAGTTAAATTAAAAAAGTATATATCCTGTGAATTAGGATAAGGACGAATAGAATCTTAGTCAAATATTTTTACATTTGATTAGGGCTCAGCTTGTTTAGAGATAGCTATATTGTTATGTTGTGTTATTAAACTTTGATTTATTTGTTAGATGTATGCGTGTTAATGTAAGTAATAATGGTGTTCATAAAGGTTCTCAGTACAAATCTATCAACAGAGTAGACGCTAAGCCTGTTGTGATTGATACTGACCAACTTGCAGAGCAACTTTTAACTGAACCTAAGAAAACTACTAGAAAAGAAGCTATTCAAGAGTTTCAGAGTCTTGTAGCTCAACTACCTCGCTCTGTTACAAGACTAATATCTGATTTTTCTGAAAATGAACTTTCGCAAGTATTTTCAATTTTAATGGACAACTATCAAGCCCATGATGCTACTAAAGAGCTTAGTAATTTTTTTCTCAGAAATGGTATTTTCGATAAGAAAGATGTTCGTCTTTTCAAAACAATTAGACAGTTAATAACTAATAGAGATGATGCTTTTTCTGCTTTGAGTGATAGAAGTATTGAACTAGAAAATGATTTTTGTCAGGATACTTATGGAAAAATAGTTCAATCTCCTGGTATTTTTCGAACAATTGAAAGAGAGAAGCTAGTAATACCAGCATTACGTTCGATCTTAAGTAGACAGTTTCAAGAAGACAGGTTACTCGAAAGAACTTTGCTTGACATTGGTTCTTGGGATGGAAGTATACCTATCGCTTTAAAAGAACACTTTAGATCTATCTATGCAGTTGAACCAAGTCAAGTTCGCTTTGAAAGTCTTCAGAGGAAACTGAGTAGGTTCTCTAAAAGAGACCGTCAGTTGGGTGACTTTACTGAAATGACAGCGATCAACCAAGATATGATGAGCTTAACACAACATGCAGCAACTCTACCATATAGGTTAGATGCTGTATTAATGAGCCATGTTCTTTACTTTGCAAAGTTTGAACAAGATGAATTTATTCTTAAATGGGGAGCATCCAAACTATCTCAGGATGGAATACTCTTACTTGTGCTAAACGATACTACGCCAGATATTGGAACTAGGGCTCATTTAAGGAGAGTTGTTAATGGAAGAGAGGCGAATCCAAACCCATATAGAATGGCTGAATATCTGAACAGATTGGGAACTGAAGTAGAGGTTTCCCATTTGGAGTTGACATTTCGTGCAAGTTCCGAAAACGGTCTGGAAGTCATAAAAGATATAGCTAGATATTTTCTTACTACGTCAAAAGGAAGAACTGAAGGCATAAATGAGTATACTGAAAAGCATATCAGAGATCATTTAGGAAGTAATAAACACGTTTTTCGACATAGAATTGCAATTATATCTGCCAGAAAAGGCAAGGAGGTAATAGATGCTCCAGATTTAAGTCAGATAGATGATCTTTCTCAAATTCATACTCCCCATAGAAGATATCATTCGAGTGGCAATAAGACTACTTTACTTCGTAATAGTGGTTATATGAGAAGCATTAAAAATAACGGTACGACTACACAAACTAGAAAAAATTCTTCTGCAAAAAATCCGAAATCTGGACCAAAAAGAAAAAAAGTTACAGAACTTATAATACCAAAAAAACCTTCTCTCAAAATTAAAGAAGACCTTTTAGAAAGCCCTTCAGTGAAGTTTAGGAAAGCTTATGCTGAAATTGTTAAACCAATTGTTGATATTCATATTTCACGTTTTCCAGAAGACGATTTTGTTGGAATAGTTGATAGATCTAGAATCGCTTTATTAAAAACTCTATGTCAAAATTCAGATCATAAAATCGATTCAGTAAATAAGATCAAAGTTCAGATTGGTAGAGCTATTTGGGGTAGGGCTACTAGTGAGTTAAGTATTCAATTTAGCGATCTTCTAAGTATGGATTGGCCTTTGATCGCTAAAAACCTTGTTATAATTGAAGATGGTCCTTCTCTAGAGTTAATTAAAAAACTTGAACTAGATAGTGAAAGACTTAAAAAGATTTTTTTCTTAGCTTTTGTTTGTTTTGAAGAATATTCTGACATTGCAGAAAGATTGTCAGTTGAGGAATCAGAAGTAGAAAATAATGTAGCTGAAATAATTAATTGTATCGGTATTGAGGGATCCACTTCTGAAACTCTTGTACCATTTAAAAAAACTTCTCGAAAACAAGATTTAGTACGTGAAGAAGCTACAACTAAACAATTTAATCAAGAAGTGGAAACTCCTATAATCATTCTTCCTAATTATAGACCTAGAGAGAGAACAGTTTTAATCAACTCTCATCACGTAAGAGAATATCAAAAATTAGTTAGCATAGTTGAATCACGTATGTTTAGTCATCCTCTATATATTTACAAAGTGGCAAAATCACTTCTTGATGTTCTAAATTCTTGTAGTGCTCAAATTGGAGAATATGTTGTATTGCGTCCTGGAGAAAATTCAAGTCAATTTATTGATTGCTTTTCTGACCATCAATACTCTCTTGAATGGTTCATAGCAGAGGTTGATAAAAGTTTAAGTGAAGATAGTTTTAGTTATGAAAATAATGTTGCAGTATTTACCGAAGCGACGTCTACTTTTGGGACAATTCAGTTTCGTCCATCTTTTCTGTGTAAATTGTGGGACGGTAGTATAGTTTCGGTAGGGGAGAAGGAGCAAAAACTTTGGGCTCAGTTTGTAACTAACGTTGAGGAACTTCCAAGTTTAGAAGAGATTAACTTACAAAGAAGAAACATTGATAGTATGAAAAAAAAGACCGTCGATCAAACATACGACTTGCTCCTTTTAAATCCTGAATTCCCTAAAAGCTTTGATGAACGAGAATTAAAAAATAACATGATGGAACTTTTAGACCGTTACAGTGTTAACTCTAGTGATACTTTCGACATGTTTGTATTAAAAGAAATTACAAAATCTGATAACGTAGAATTAAATACCATAGGTTGAAAGTTATGAAGAGGGTAGGTACTGGGCAATCAAATAGTAATGGTAAAGCTATAACTTCTAATTCTTACACAAGAAATGGTAGTAGTAAGATCGGTTCTACTGGGGGAGAAAAACAAACATTATCATCCTCTCATATTGTAGGAACTATTTCTGAAAATACTCCGCCCATTTCTCAGTCTTTATGGGGAGATTCTTCTAGAGTAACAGGATCTATTAGAAATAACGCATTATCATATTCTCACTATATTGAACGCGCTCTTGATTTACAATCTAATTCTCTAGGTTGTACTGCTTTTTCAAGAAGAGATAAATTTGAAATTTATAGACTTCTTGGTTCTAGCCTTTTGGCTATGGGAAGAGCTCTGCACTACTTGAGTGTCTATAATAAGAGTGTAGGATTATATGAGTCTCTAAGTAATGCAAATCAAAATGAGAATTTTTATGCAGTATTGAAGCGTTTAGAGATCACTGAAATTGTAAGACAAGGGTCGCGTAATATAGTAAAAAATCGCGACGATATAATGTCAGTTGCTCCTGCATATGTTGGTTTAATTGATATTAAGTGTGGTTCGACTATTAGTCACAACTTAGTCAAGACAATGTACCCATACAAATTAGACAATATTATTAATTCAGAAGATTTAAAAGCGTTCCAACAGATTGAACCTTCTTTTGTTGAAGATATTGAGAGAATGTTTTCATATACATTTAAAGCTAAAGGGTTCTCAGTTGCCCCATTATCTTTACATATGCCACCAAATCAAGAGCCTAACCTCTATCTCCCTGATTTAAGCACATTAGGGATCTTGATTTTAGCTGAATATGGAGCTAGGGCTATAAAATTAACGCCATGGTTAGCAACTGCTTTATCTTCTAGAGAGTCCGAAAAAATTCAAAGTGAATTAGTCAAAGATGTTTTGCGTGCAATAATGAACTCTACTTTAGGTGTTAGGATTGGAAGTTTCATAAAAGATCAAATTGACTTTGAAACATCTATAAATTTATTTCTGCCTGACGAAGTAATGTTAAGATATTTAGCTGTAATTTATTTAGATGGTGGGCATAGTAAGTTGTTACAACTAGTTCATGACTCTTTAGAGGTGAATATCTAAGTTAATTGCATAATACTGCCTACGACTTAAAGAGGATATTACTTAGCTACTCACTAGAATTGGATTTCTCGTGAGTTAACATATTGATAATATTAGATATTTTGCTCAATAACTGAATATCACTTTAGGAAAACTTTTACTTTAATGTCCATATCTTCTACTCAATTTATTCACTAATCACCTAAAAAATTACTTAAAAAACTTAACAGCTATTTGTGATTAAGTTTATTTTAAATCATTTTTATAAGGAGATTAAAATGAAAAAACCAAATGAAATAAGAATAGGAAATGTAAAAGCAGTTGTTTTTAAAGACCAGTATAATCAAATAAATGTTAAATTTGAAAAAATTTATAAAGATAAAAAAGATAACTGGAAATCAACTCCATATTTCAAGAAAAAAGAACTTTTACTTCTCTCTCAAGTTGCTAAAAAGACTTTTCTTGAGAGTTAAACAACAATACATAGAAGCCCAATTTTGGGCTTCTATCTGTAAGTTAATTTCCTAGAATTTAAGCCGCACTCTCTTCTTTCTCATACTTAATTTCATCTAAAAGATGAGGATGCCTATCAAGCAAACGGAGTAAGTTATCAGTCGATTTTGATTGTCTACTAGCTCCAGTTTCATACCTGCTAAAAGCATTATGTCCACCACCAAAAATTGAACTTGCTTGCTTTTGAGTGAGGTTAAGTTTACTTCTAATTCGTTTTATATCAGAGGTTGGTAAGAAACCATCTACTTTTGCACGAAAATCACTTAAAAGGAGTTCCGTTGCTTCCATATCTGAATCATGTAAAATACCTTCTTCGCAAGAGCTACACCACTCACCAGGTTGGTCGTATTTTAATTTTTCATCCTTGTAAGAAATAGTTTGTGTAAGCGTTTTTCTTTCTAACTCCCCTTCCCCACATACTGAACATTTAGTTTTCATAACTCATTTTTCCTTAAACGAGATGAGTAGATATGTCTCATCAGATTTTTTAGTAAATTTGAGATAAATTTCTCTTTCTTGAAACTTAGCATGATAAACATCTTGCCAAATTCTATGATTGGAAAAACTTGTCATTGATTTATAAAAGTTAGAAATCTTTAGAGACTGAATAACTTCAATTATTACCTCTCTTGAAAAACCTAACTCCCCTGCTCCTTTAAAAGCAGAGTTTGTAATTTTCCCAGCTAAGCTTTCAACGGAAGAAAAAACTTCTTTAATTTCTTCTAATTGAAATGAACAAGTATTTTTATCCAATTTAACCTTTTTGTAGTATATACCCTATTAGGGTAATTTGTCAACATTTAAATTATCATCATAGTTACTTTCTAAACTAATACAGATAGTTAACTATTTAGTTATGAACTTCATATGTTCATAGCTTGGCAATTTTATCTATTTTTAACAAGCTCCAAAAGCTCTTCTTCTGTATCAGGAGATATAGATTTCAAAAATTCTTCGTCTGCTAAAAGAGCCTCTATCGCAACCCTATAAATTGTATTTGCTGTTATTCTTTCTGACTTTATAGCTTTTCTTCTTTGAAGCCCTTTAGCTAAAAACTCTGCTTTATCTCTAACATCAGGAGAAATATTTAGAGTTACTCTTTCAGAGAAAAGTTCAGCTTTTGTTTGTGATTTTAATTTTTCTTTTGAAAAAACTTCTTTTGACTTAGTTACTTTTCTCTCTACCCTCTCAACTTTCTTTTCAGGTTTTTTAGTAACTTCTTTAACTAAAACTTTTGGGTGAGGCTCTTGAACTTCATTTTCAACTGTTTTCTTGGCATGCTCTACTCCAAAAGGGCTATCCCTTCTAGTTCCATTTTTGGAAAGACCAGAAAAGCCACCCGCTTTTTTAAGCCCCATTGCTAGGTCTTTTTCCGTTATTTGTCCCTTAACCATTAGCTACATCTTTAAAATTTAAAGCCTCTTCTTGGGCTGTTATACGCTCTAAAAACTCATCTGCAACTGTTAAATAATCCTCAGTTCCCCTACCCTTTGGAGAATTTTCATACTGAAAAATTGTTTTTGCTACACTAGGCGCTGCTTTTGCTTTGGTATTAACTCTAACCTTTGAATTAAAAACCATATCTCCTAGTTCTTTCCTAAGTGCACTTTCAACTTGCCTACAAATTCTTTCATTTCTTGAAAACATTGTAAGGAGCACTCCAAGCGGTTTTAAGTTGGGCGCTATTTTTTCCATCTTCCCAATCGAATTTCCAAGTAAAGTTAGTCCCATCATTGGTAAATACTCAGAACTGCATGGAACAAAGAAGTAATCACTAACAACTAGAGCATTCATTACAACTAGAGAAATAGAGGGTGGATTATCAAGGAAAATAAAATCGTAATTATGTAAACTTTTTGACTGGTTAAAGCAGTTTTTTAATATCGATTCTCTTCCAACCGCACTTACTAAACTAATATCAGCCCCTGCAAAATCCTCAGTAACTGGTATAATATCTAGGTTTTTCTCGCTTGTTTCTCGTATTAAATGATCAACAGGAGTCTCATCCAATAGAGCATCAAAAAGTGTTAACTCCCCTTCTTGATACTGAACTGTTCCAATTAAACCAGTTGTTAAATTTTGTTGAGCATCTAAATCAACTAGCAACACTTTGTAACCTTTTCTCGCAAGAGCGGCTCCTAAGTTTGTAGTGGTAGTTGTTTTTAAAACTCCCCCTTTATGATTTACAACTGAAATTACAAGTGGTTTTCTCATAACGCCCTCTTTAATTGTCTCCTTTCTAACCAATCCTCCAAGTCCCCCTTTTTAAATTTCCACCTTCCACCAGTGGTTAATCTAAATGCTGGTATCTCACCTTCTCTAATAAGTTTATAAATTGTATTTCTATGCACTCCTAAAAATGTACATGCTTCCATTACCGAGATGATCTCGCTAGAATTTTTTTGGACTATGAATTTTGTTGCAATATTTTTTGAATTCACTTAAATTCTCTTAAAAATTATTTTATATATAACTAATTAGATAACACTAAACAGTTTAGCACACTAGAGGCTATTTTTCCCTTAAGCACCACTCTCGAACTTCATAAGTTATGAAGTTCGCACGTTCATATATTATGAACTTCATATTTTCATAACTTCTTAACTTAAGAAGTTAGCAAGTTCATAAGTTCTTAACTTCATAGATTATGAACATAAGAACTTCAGATCTTCATAACTTCATAAGTTTATTACACTTTTTTCATTTTTCTTATTGCGAGAAGCTCTAAATCAGAACTAGTATGAAAGTTAAAGTAATTTAAACTAAGGAGAGCTTATCGATTAGATTTGAATTTTAGGCACTAAAAAACCCACTCGAAGGTGGGGTCTTTTAGAATTACAGAATGTGAACAGTTCTTATTCTATCTCCCTTTCTTCGTTCTTGCAATGGCTTATCTAAAAGTCGACGGATTTTTTTCGCTCTAAATTCTTCTTATTTTTTTGGAGAGATAGAAAAATGACCTTTGGTTACAAGGCTATAACGCCTATTAAGCTTTTAAATGGCGTAATTGCATACAGAGACAAAAAAATTAGTTTTAAATCTCTAAGAGTCTATCTAGCTTCTTTTGAGCTCGTAGCAATCAGAGAAGCTGCAAAACGCACCTCTAAGCTAAAAAATAAAAAGGAGAGAGAGTTAGTTTGTTTTAAGAGAAGTGAGCTTCTAAGACTCACTCAAGGGCTTACATCACGCTCTTTAGGGAAAGCCATAAAGGAACTAAAAAATGCTGAGTTAATGCAATTTAGTGAAAAAAATATAAGCTTTAACAATTTTCCGATTGAAGGGGTAGGGGAATTTATAAGTAAGCATTTAGGAGGCAGGAAAGGGAGTAGGGGAATTCCAATACCTAGAAAGCTTATAAAACTACTTGCAAGCACAAATAAGCCAACACTTTTTATAACACTAATAGCTTATTTTCTACGAGGTTTATCGGTTAAAAGAGCCACAGGAGAAGTTAATCCAAAAGGAACTGTTAAGGCTAGTTGGATTGCTAAAGCGTTTGGAATCTCTCTAAGGTCTGCTAAAAGCTCTCGAGCTGAATTAATAGCTTTAGATATAATTTCAAAAGATGAAACCTCATATCAGAGAAAACTAAACCGAACAGGGTCATATTTTATAATAAATACCAAGTGGGGAAGAACAACGAGAAAACTTGAATTTGCACCCCCCTATACCGAAAACCGCACCGAATTTGCACCCCCAATAAAGAGACTTAAAACTACTAAAGTAATTAAAAACCATAAAACTAAGAAATCTGAAAATTCTGGTCTTAAAAAGAAAAAAATAAAACCACCAAACATTTATAAATTCACACTTGATGAACTTAAAAAACGAGATTCTAACGAAAAGCTTTACTGGGAAGCTGTTCGTTTAGGGTATTTTAAACATTCAGAAGCAAATGTTCTAAATTGGCTTTCAGCAACGGTTAGAGCATCTAAATTTGAAAATACAATCCCCATTTTTATGGGAATTATCAAAAAAAAGCTTTGGCAAAATATCACGCTAGACGAAGAAGATCGGGCTAGAACTGCACTTAATAAAGCACGTGAGTTTAATCCAATGATATTTAAAAAAGTTGCTTAAGTCATACAATCGGGTAAAATTGAAATAACTTATATTTTTGAGTAGAATTAATATGACTAACCAAGCAGGAGATAGTAAAAAAACCAAACAAGAGATTCTTTATAGAGTCAGAGATATGACAGCTAATAGCCAAGCAAGTGTTGACGTAGAAAAGGCGGTTAAATTTGCTACTGCAGTTTTAAAGACTGCTGCTAAAAAGCATGGAATGACTTTTGAGGAATTAATAGAAGCTCTAGAAGTTGTTAAAGTTAGTCATGATAGTAGGCAATCTCCTGCCAAAGCTAGTGCAACATTGAGAGAATTTTCTAAGCATAATTTCCAGTCTGGAGGAGCGCTTGGAGTTTTTACTTCTGGGCATATTTTGAGAGAACCAGCATTTATCGTAGATCGAATAGTTAAAGAAGCAGAAAAAAAGATTCCTAAAGGTGATTTAGAATTACCTCCTGTTAATCTTATTAAAGGATTAATAAATGGGGTGGACGGTGGGGATTGAACCCACGACAGCCTGAATCACAATCAGGTGCTCTACCAACTGAGCTACGCCCAACGTAATAGTTTTTGTTTTTTAGTTAGATTGTAGATAATGGTATTTTTATAGAGCTTAAGCTCTATGATGTAGTTGATCAGAAGTGTAATTTTGTTGAAGAAAGAACATGATTTTATTGTGAGACTTACTTAAAACCTCTAAAATCTGATAGATAAAATTTAAAACTTTGAATTTAAAGTATTGAAGCAATTATTTTTCAGTTTTTGAGATAATTTAGAGTTAAATTTCTCAAAAACCTCAGCAAAAGATACAACTTCC
>CALJRW010000156.1 GCA_937976335.1 uncultured bacterium
TGCATTCAATTCTCTCACTCCTCTACAAATAAAAAACACTACTAATAGTCAATACCTACTTAGATAAAAAATAAGTTAAACAAAAAATTAACTTCTGTAGTCTGATGCTTTAACGGAAATTTCTTTCTGTCTTTACTATAACCCTTATTGTTCTCTGATAAGATTTATATAGATTGACGAAATTTTAAAAATATGTCATTTTACATAAATGATAAAGACGCTACCTAAAGAGCTAATGTATGAGCCGTTTACGTATAAACAGGCTTTAACGCTTGGTTTAACGCAGTACAGTTTAAGATGTTTGTTAGAGCAGGAGGTGATATCAAGAGTAGGAAGGGGGGTATATTTAAGCTATGAAGTGGATCTTTCTGAAGAGATTCAATTTGCAATTGCTTCATTAGTGGTTGGAGAGCAATCTGCTATTTGTCTTCTTTCTGCACTTAGTTACTACGTCTTAACTGATATAATTCCTAAAAAAGTGTGGGTAATAGTTTCGTCAAATAAAAGAACTACTAATAAAGATCTAAAAATTTTTAGAACAACATCTCCAAAGTGGCACCTAGGGGTAGATAAAAAAAATGGATTTTATATAACATCTATTGAAAGAACTTTAGTAGAGTGTTTAGTGAATAAAAAATACTTTCCAGCAAGTGCTATTTCTAAATCAATTAAATTAGCAATCGAAGAGAAGATGACAACCGGTGATAAGATTTTAAAAATGTCTGCATGTTTAAAACTAAATCATAAAGTTGTTCCGTATCTTGAGGTTCTTTTGTGAGTAGCGAAAAGAATAGTAAGGAAATTTTAAAAAAGATTAAGAAACTTTCGCTTAATTCCGATCTCTCAGTTAATCAATTAAGAATAATTGTAGCTTTGGAGAGTCTAGTTGCCAGACTAGAAAGACATAAAAATCTTAAAGATAAGTTGATATTCAAAGGAGGTTTTGTCTTGTTAAAGAGTTATCAAAGCTTTCGTTTTACGAAAGATGTAGACGCATCGGCAAGTAATATCTTAAAAGAAGATTTGATTAAATCTGTTTCTGAGGCGATTTTATTTGATATAGAAGATGGTTTATACTTTGCGCCATTTAATATAAAAACGATAGCTGAGCAGGGAGAGTATGGAGGTTATAGGTTTGTAATTCCTTTTCAAATTGGTGCTTTGCCTGAGGATGCAAGAAAAGTTAAGAAGTTATCATGTGTGCATGTAGATGTTGCAATTGTTGACAGTTTTTCTATAAAGTCAATGAGAGTGGAGTTAGATCGTTTGCTCTCAAGTGATGTTTCATTATTTTGGAATGTTTATCCTCTGGAAAGTATATTTGCAGAAAAATTACAGACCCTAGTAGAAAGAGAATCTTTAAATTCAAGAGCAAAAGATTTATATGATTTAGCTGCAATTTACCCTCAAATTAAAGATAAATCTAAACTTGTGGATGTGATAAAAAGCACTTTTAAAGATAGAAATACAGAAATACCACAAAGTTTTAGTAAGTTTTTATCTAACCTAGATACTTCTGTTTTAAAAATAGCTTGGGAGTCTGTAAATTTACAAAGTATAGAAATGCAGTTTGAAGAATGTTTGAAAAAGCTTGTTGAAGTTCTTGGTGATTTAGATTCTAAGGTGTGAACTTTTCTTGAAAATGAATGTCAATAAATTATTAAGCGCTCCGCGCTTAACAATTAACTACCGAGGGAGGGAATTGAACCCTCACGTCCGAAGACACCGAATTTTGAATCTGTTAGTATCTTTAGTTATTTTAGGTAGTTAAGAGAGTTGTTAAAATCAATATTTGTTGCTGTTTGTTAGTATTTTTTGATAGTTGTTGAAGCTGTTGGTCTTAATTTGGTACTAAAGCTGCAAATCGACAAAATATTACATTCTAGAAAAATACTATTTATGCTATAATTAGTATGTATATGAACAAGAAAATAAAATCAATTATAGAAGCGATAGAGCTATTACAAGACAGTCAGTTAGATAGCCTTATGAAGTTTATTCGTAGTTTAAAAACAAGTAAAAAATTATCCCCTCAAGATGTCCCTACTATAGACTTAGGTGGTGCGTATGATGATATTAACTTAAGAGAACATACGTATGAAACGAGCGTTGATTGATACGAATGTTTTAGTATATTTCTTAGACTCAAGTAGCAAATATCACCTTTGGTCAAGACAACTTCTATATTCTAAAAGCACTAGGTTTTTCACTACTAGCAAGAATATTTCAGAGCTCCTGTGTTTTCTTTCTTCTAACAAACAAGAATCATATGACATAGAAGAGGCTCTATTATTAGTTAATACAATCTCTCGTGTATTTGAAGTTTTATATCCAAGTCTTGAATCTTCTCAAAAATGTTATGAAATTTGTAGGCAGGTAAAAGAAAAGGGTAGTAAAAAGTTTGGATTAAGAATTCATGATATTGAAATAGCTGCAATTGGTTTAGTTAATAGGATCAACCATATAGTTACTGTAAATGTTCGTGATTTTAAAGATATTCCTGATGTTGATTTGATCTCGTTTGAAGGGAGTTTATAGCTTGGAATCATCGACAAAAAAAGACGTTGATGGTGAAGGTAGTAGGCTCAGAAGAACATCTAAAACAGTAGAAGATCCTACTACTGATCCTAAAACAATTACTTCACAAGAACCTAGTAGAAAAATACATTTTAAAAATGGCTTTAATGAAATTTCACGTATAACTTCTTTTTTTCAAGAATCGTATATTAGTGCTCGTCGTCAATTTCGTATGTATGCAGCAGAAGGTTGTGACAGTTATCAACAGCTTGAAATAAATGCAAAAGGGTTTTCTGGGGAAGATCTTACAATTGATATTGCTCGAATAGGATTAAAAAATCCAAGGAATGCTGTAGTTTTAATTTCTGGAACTCACGGAGTTGAAGGGTTTCTTGGGAGTGCTACTCAAGCAGCTGTTTTACATAAGACCTCAATTTTATCTAAGGATACATCTTTATATTTCATACATGGGCTAAATCCATATGGAATGTCGCATGTTAGAAGAGTAAATGAGAACAATGTAGATCTAAATAGAAACAATGCAATAGATGAGGCGCTTTGGGCTTCAGTGAATGAAGGGTATACAAAATTATATGACTTTATTAACCCCGAATCTCCGCCGTCTACGATAGATGATTTTTTCTTTAAAGCTAAAGTAGGTTGGAAACTTTTCCGACATGGTATGCGTTCTCTTCAGAGCGCAGTTACTGCGGGTCAATATCAATTTCCTAAAGGATTGTATTATGGTGGAAGAGTAAAAGAGCAAAGTATAAAATTATTAGAAAGTTTTTTTAAAGAAGAGTTTCAAAATACAAAAAAGTTGTATGCAGTTGAAATTCATACAGGATTAGGACCTTCTGGGGAAACTACTGTTTTTCACGACTTTCCTGAAAACGATCCTCGACTTAGCGATCTTACTAATCATTTTTCAAGTTTTTATAAAATTGAGCATGATAAAGAAGGAGAAGTAGCTACTCCAAACTTAGGTGGCTTGCAACAAGGAGTGCAGCATATACTTTCAAACTGTGAGGTGTCTTGGCTGATTCAAGAAGTAGGAACTTACGATCCTATAACTGTTTTTCGAGCGCTTCGAAAAGAAAATAGGCAGCATTTCTATACAGATTTGACGGGTAAAGATCTCATAAAAGTTAAAAGAGATTTTTTAGAAGCGTTTGTCCCTCAAAGTGAAAAGTGGCGAATAAGAGCAGTAAAGGATGGGATCTTAATGTTAGAGATTGGTACGAATTGTTTTTTTTGAATTTGCTCAAGATTTATATTGGAAAGTGAAAATAATGATCCCGGTATTGTGGGAAAATTCTTGATTTTTTTTAGAGATTAGAGATTATTTGTTTCATGTAGTAAAACTTAAGAAGCCATTAAATCTAAGTGTTTAAGAGATGTAAGCGAAAGTTAAATTGATATTATTGCAAAAGTAGAAAGCAGAGGGAGTTTTTTTAAATTTTTAATAATGGCACATAGTGGGAGTGTCGAAAAACGGCTAAAACCCCCTAGATACAATTACTTGAAAATCTGTTAAAACCTTTTTATGAGTTTAAAGAAGGAGAATAAACAGATGAGCATGTACATCCCGAATTT
>CALJRW010000157.1 GCA_937976335.1 uncultured bacterium
TATACCCAACGACATTTGGTTTTACCGCTTTCAAGCGGGAAAACTAAATGATTTGTTGGGCGAGCAAAATAATGGCGAAGCCATTATTTACTGAAATAAAAGCATAAAAACTGAAGAAGAGGTTTTTTAATCAGATGATTCAAAATTTAGAAATTTTATTTTTAAAAATTTGCGCTTGGTACTACTCTACGCCTTGGATTGTAGGTTTACCTATTCTTATTATCGGTTTAGCTTTCTTTATAGTTCAATTTTATAAAAAACAAGAAACAGTTCTTCCAGGTATAATTGGCTTAAGTATCATTTTCTTTGAAATTTATTTTCACATTTTTAATAGTGATACGGCTCTTCAACTTATCGATGCGGCGCTAGTTAGACTATATGAACCTAGGGGAAATGCAGGTAGCTTTGCCTTTCTTGATTTTTTCCTAGAACCAATTTTTTCTTTTTTTGTCGCTCCCAGACAATACAGATACATACATGAAGAAATTTTCTTTTTTACATTAGCAAGTTATCTATTTTTTGTTTTTAGAGTAGGATACAAAGAATATTTAAAAACTGGAAGGATTTTGGGTGATGTTAGTTTAAGCTCTTTTACTGCTGAAGAATCTTTAAGACCAACTAGATCTGAATTCAATGAATTAGGTTCAGGAGATTTAGCTCTGAATGAAGTTATTCTTAGCCAGTGGACTAGACCATCAGGCGAATCGGGAGATACAGCCCTTCCAGTGAAAGATCTAAGAGGAAGTGAAGGAATAGCTCTCAAAAGTGGTTTTCTAGTTATTAAAAGAGGAGAACGAAATAGACACATTCTAACAGTTGCAAAAACTGGTAGTGGTAAAACTAGTCGGTTAATTCTACCAATTCTTTACAATGACATTATGAGTAAAGAACGATCTGTTATTTGTATAGATTCCAAACCTGAAATGTGGAAACAACTAGCTAACCTTTCAGCTAAATACAATCCAGAGAGAAATATTTTACTCTTTAACCCTCTAGATACTGTCAGGAGCCTTAGTTGGAATATACTAGATAAAATTACCGAAGATACAGATGCAAAACTAATTGCTAACACTATTGTTATGGCAACCGACAACCCAAACTCTAAATCAGATAGTCCATTCTTTAGAAATAATGCTCTTTCTGTACTTAACTCTGTTATGGTCGGTTTACTTCATGACCAGAGCGAAATTCTATCTATGCCAAGAATTCATGAATTAATTCAAAGCGGAATGAAACCTCTTTGCGATTGGTTGGAGGCACATCCGGAAGCTTACCGAACCTCTAGAACTTTTGTTGAATTAGCTCGATCTGGATCTCAAAATGCAGATACTATTATGTCAGAACTTGCAATGAGAATTAGCGCCTGGGATCTAAAAGCTATTAGAGCGACGACTGCGACAAATGAAATTAACTTAAAAGATTTAATAGATAAGCCTACCCTATTTATTGTTGAATTTAGAGAATCTGAGCTTGAAATGTTAAGACCTCTTGCTAACGTTATAGTTATTGAAATTTTGCGTTATTTAACTAAAACAGCAGAGGAATGCAAAGGGCAAAGTCTACCTAGACCAGTTGGACTAGTAATTGATGAGTTTGCCTCCGCCCTTGGCCGTCTTCCAGACATTCATGTAAAACTAAATACTCTTCGTTCTAGAAATATAAGTATTGTAGCAGCAATTCAGTCCACTGCTCAAGTTAAAGCTAACTACGGTGATGATGCTGATTCAGTTTTGGCTGGTTTTAGCACTAAAATCTTTATGCCTTCACTTGATGTACAGGATGCTGAGTGGGCATCAAAAGAAACTGGTCAAATGACAGTAAGATACAATACTGCCTCAACTGGAAGTAATAAAAAATTAATCGAATGGTTTGCTAGTAAAAATATTAGTACTCAAGAACAAGTTCAACAACGTGCAGTTCTTACTCCTGATGAAATTGGAAGACCCTCAGATAACAGAATGACTTTCTTTTTACCTAATACTCCTCCTTTTCAAGGACATTTAGTTCCATTTTTTGAAATACCAAAAGTACTTGCAAGGTTTAAAGAGTTTAAAGACAAACCACAGCTTCAACTTAGAAAAAGCCCCATTCAGTACAAGGAAGAAAAAACAGTTTCTCCTCCAGCTAAAAACAATAAAGGAAAGCCTGGAACAAGCAGTACCTCAGGAAGTAATAATGCAAGTAACAATTCTGGCAAAAACTCAGGTAATAACAATGCCCTCCCAGCTGGCATAACAGATACGTCTACTTGGACAGATGATGAAATATGGAAAAAATATGAAGAGCTTAAAGAAAAACTCGAATGGAAGAACACTACAGGAAGTGCAAAAAAATGGTGGGAAGCATTTGAAAACGAAAATCAGACAAGAAAAGCTTTAATTCTAAGATTGGCTGAAGAATTAACAAACAGAAAAGCTACAATTACTGAATTCTTTTTATCTTACGTTTATAGCAATACAGATAATATACAAGCAAATTTACATTATCTTGATTATTCCAGGTTAAAGAAAGAAGAAGAGAAAAAGAAAAGAGAAGCAGCGCAGAAAAAAAAGAAAAATGACGCTTCAAAAAAAGTAGCATAATTTAATTACAACTCTAGAAACTCTACATCTTCATAGCTCTGCGTCACTAAAAAAAATAGAGAGTCTATACCCAACGACATTTGGTTTTCCTGCTTGAAAGCGGTAAAACCAAATGTCGTTGGGTATAGACTCTCTAGAGTTGTGCATAAACTACGCAGATAATTCCTGAACTCTTTCAAGAACTTTCTTATAATCAATATCTAACAAACTACAAATAGATCTAAATGAGAAGACATACCCTTCACCACTATTTAAAAAATATGCTTTAGCTGTTTTTGCATTCCAACCTTTATCTTTTTCGTAATCAGAAATTGCATTTAGAAGAATTGCCATAGCTAATTGTTTTTCAGGTTCATTCCTAAATGAATAATTATCTAACTCTTCATCTATTGCTATTATTGTTGTTTCTTTTTTGTTGTTTTCCATAAATCCTTACTTTAATCTCTCATCAAGCTCTAAGCTTGCATACTTGTTCAAGGTCGAAGCTTTTATGTATTTTCGAATACGTAAAAACGAAGAGATTGGGCAATCATAGAGATTTACTTTCTCTCTATAAATTAGCTCGGCATTATAAAAGAAAAACCTGAGGATTTAAGATTACAAACATTGTAATATGTTGATTATATTGAGCCTCTGCATCAAAACAGCTAATGTAAGACGTCACTATTATCCCAATCAGACTCAAGCTTAAGAAACGCCTCATCTATCTCTCCATCAATTAAAGCCCTACAAGCCTTTAGTATCATAGGCAATGGTGCAGGCTTTGAAAGGCATAGATCTGCACCATCCTTTAAATATCCTTCAACATCAAACTCAAAAGCTTTACTAGTTAGCAGTAGCACAGGTAATTTTGCACTCTCGTACTGAGAACGTAATTTAAAAAGTAATTCTGTTTTTTCAGAAGACTCTAAAATTTCATTATCTATAATTAAAAGAGCAGGTTTTTCAGTACTAACTAACTTTAGAACTTGCTCCCATGTTCTTGCTTCTGCAGCACGATAACCATTCTTACGTAAATACTTCCTTGTTAACTCTGCTTCATCATTGTTATATATTCCAAGAACCACAGTCTCCCCTTTTCCTTTATTCTCTTTTCCTTGAGGAACATTTTTTGAAATAATTTCTTGAAAAGAAACACTAGGAAAAGTTAACCAAAAATGAGTTCCTTCTCCAATTTTTGAATTAAACTGAATTGAACCATTATTGTATTCAGCAAGTTTTTTTGTTAAAGAAAGACCTAAACCCGTTCCTGCTTGTTTAACTGAGTAAGAATGATCTAATCTTTGAAATGCTGAAAAAACTTTATTGAAATCTGATTTTTTTATACCAACACCTGTATCTTTAACACTAATTTTAATTTTATTGATTTTAGGGATTTTCTCAACACTGATATCCACTTCACCTCCATTTGGGGTATATTTAATTGCATTTGTAAGTAGGTTAATTAACATTTGTCTTATATGTCTTCTGTCACAATTAATGGCTAAAGCTTCATCATTCATCTTAAAAACAAGTTTATGATTTTTCTCATCTGCTAAAGATCTCACTACTCTTGTAACATCAGACAATAATTCATTTACGTCAATCGCTTCCACATTTGGAACTATTTTACCTGCTTCCGCTTTAGCATAATCAAGAACATCATTAATAAGCTCAAGCAAATGAGTTCCATTATTTTTTATTATTTGAGCAGTATCAATCTGCTCTTCGTTCATTTCGCCACAAAGACCTTCTATTAATAACTCTACAGCATTTATAATCATCCCTAATGGTGCTCTAATTTCATGACTTAAATTAGCTAAAAAGCCTGTTTTTGCTCGCATTGCTTCTTCAGATTGTTCATGCATTTTAAGAAGTTGTTCGTTAAACTCTGTATTAATAATGGCAATACTAGTATTTAGAGCAAGTATTTGTATAATTTTTTTATCTGTAGGACTGGCAAAACTACCATCTTTTAAGGCAACTCTTAGAGTTCCTAAAACAGATCCAGCAAAAGAAATTGGTTGAATTAAAATATCATCAGTCAAAAAATCTTTAGAACTAGTCGAGCTCTCTGCAAGCATAGCTTGTGCTCCAATTTTAAAAGGCTTACCCATTACAAATGAAGAATGATATAGCTTTGACTTTTCATCAAACAAAGAAAGCTCTGCTGATTCAGCATTAAGCTGTCTATAAGCTGCTTTAACCATTGATTCTAAAACTTGATTAAGCTCTTGCTTATCTTTAATTTTTTCATTTAGTAAGTTAGTAGAAAATGATTTTTCAATTCTTTCTATCTCAGAAAATAAATCTTCTGTCACTTTACTATAAGATGCAAAGTACTCACTTTTTCTTTTAACTTTATATTTTTTTGCCAAATTTTGAATTTTTCGACCAAGATTATTTCTTTCAAAAAGCAAATAAAAAGTTATAAAAAAAAGAATTGAACTTAAAAGAACAATAAACTGAGAAAAGTTATCATTGACTTTCCCTAGTGCAAATCCTGTCCATAGTGGAACGAGTAATATTGGCAGTATTATTTTCGAGTTCTTTAATAAATCTTTCACTATTTATTTAGATGCTTGAGAAAGACAAAATGTGCAACCATAACATCTTGATTTTATTTAACTTTGCTAAGTTTTGTAAGCCTTCAGAATTGTTCAATATCGAGGCTTCTAAGTTTTTGGAAAACGGAGACGTGCTTCCTGCACGTTGAGTATTTTCAAAGACTTAGAAATGAAGAGATTGGGCAATTGTGGAGGCTTACGCCTTTACTCCCACTCTATAGTCGCAGGAGGCTTAGAAGAAATATCATAAACAACTCGATTAATCCCCTTCACTTCATTAATAATACGACTACTTACTTTCCTTAAAAACTCATCAGAAAATCCATACCAATCTGCCGTCATAACATCTTCAGAAGTTACGGCACGAAGAGCAATACAGTTCTCATAGGTTCTTCCATCTCCCATTACACCAGTTGAATTAATGGGAAGATGCACGGCTAAACTTTGCCAAATTTCATCATATATTCCAAAAGCTTTAATTTCTTGATGAAAAATACTATCAGCTAATCTTAACGCTTTTAGCTTTTCTTCTGTAACTTCACCTAAACATCTAACTGCAAGACCCGGCCCAGGAAAAGGATGTCTTTTAATTAATTCTTCAACTAAACCAAGCTCTCTTCCAATTTCTCTTACTTCATCTTTAAATAGCTTTCTAAATGGCTCAATAAGCTTTAGTTTCATTTTTTCAGGCAATCCACCAACATTGTGGTGAGTTTTTATTGTCTCAGAGGGGCCTCCAGAAGATAGAGATTCTATAACATCTGGATATAACGTTCCTTGCACTAAATGAGTTACATTCTCTATTTTTTTCGAAGCCTCATCAAAAACTTCTATAAATTCATGCCCTATAATTTTTCTCTTTTTTTCAGGATCAGTCACCCCTTTTAGCGCAGTTAGAAATTGTTCTCGAGCATCAACAACTTCTAAGTTTAAGCCAAGTGTGTTAAGATAACTTTCTACTTCATCACGTTCATTTAATCTTAAAAGTCCATTATCAACAAAAATACATTTTAAATTATCACCTAAAGCTTTACTTACTAAAAGTGCGGCAACTGTTGAATCAACACCTCCACTTAAAGCACAAATTACGTTAGAACCTGAGTCAACTTGCGCTTTGATTTTCTCAATACTTTCAGCAATAAAGTTTGTAGGAGTCCAAGCCATTTCACAGTTACAAATTTTTTCTAAGAAATTTTTATAAACTTGCTTTCCGTTTTTAGTGTGAACAACTTCAGGATGATACTGCACAGCATACAATGATTTTTCAGGACAAGACATTGCTACTACTGGATTGTTTTCTGTATGAGCTGTAATGCTAAAACCGTTTGGAACTTCTGTAACAGAATCTCCATGACTCATCCAAACTTCTTCTTCACTTCCAAGTTCAGCAAAAATAGAATCTTGAGAACCAGTAATTCTGATTTTTGCATAACCAAATTCTCTTGTCTGTCCTGCATTCATCTTGCCTCCTAAAAGATGAGCCATAACATGCATTCCATAACAGATCCCTAAAACGGGCACGCCTAGAGACAACCAGGCTTTATCAAATTCAGGTGCCGAATCATCCATCACACTGGCTGGACCACCAGATAAGATTATTCCTTTAAGGTTCGACTTATGCTCATCCGTAATGGAGGTTGTACAAGGATGCACCTCACTATATACGTTTAGCTCCCTAATTCTTCTTGCAATTAACTGAGTAACTTGGGAACCAAAATCTAATATTATTATTTTTTCAATCATTTCAATATGTTATATTTTTTTTGTTCATTTTTATCTTTAAGCTAATTAATCTGAACATGTTTTAACTAGCAAGGAATCTAATAAATAGGTAACACTATATATATAAAATGTCTAAATTTATAAGAAGATTAATACTAACAGCACTGTGCTTCCAAATATCTGGAAATTTGCTTGCGCAGCCTTTTATTCAAACAAAGCCTCAAGTCTATCAAAACGTAAACAACACAGCTAAGTTTTTGATTACTGAAGCAGGCTTCTTTTTTATTGATTTTGGTAAAAAAATTAAATTTCAATTATTTGATGAAAGATCTTTATATGAAAGAAGTCCAGAACAAACCAGTTTTTTCTTAGGCGTAGATCCAAGTGGCTTTAGTTACATTAGCGTTGGGGAAAATAAATGGAATATAAATGGAAATTTAACTGTCTTTGTCGAAGCTAAAGACAAAGAGTATGAATTAAATATTGATAATAGCGGAACACCTTATGCTTCACTTATAGACCCAGAAAACGGGATTCTAGGAGTCAATCATAATCTTGAACTACCAGTTAATGATGATAGCGAACTAGCAATTGCACTTCTACGCGGTAATTACGATCTAACTAATAAGTTAAAAACACTTGTTGAGCCATACACACTTAAACAAAATGGAAGAATTTACCTTGGAGACACTGAAATTCCTTCTGGCAGCAATTTAGGAATTAGCCGAATGAATAAAAATTCAAATTGTTCTAATTCTCATTTACTCACTAACTCTGAATTTAGAAACTACAAAAAAAATAAGACTGAAAAATTTCTTAAAAAATACTCTTCAGATTCCAGAAAACGAAGAATAATTGAAAATGGCCTAGTAATAAACGCAGGAGATGCAGACGTTGTTGTTGACTTCACTTCTGGTAATTTAAACATAATGAAACTTGTTGGTACATCAGAAAATGGAAAAAATATTTGTACTATCGAGAAACTTGATTTATAAAATGCAAACCGAAGAAACCTTCATGCACTTTTTGCTTAAGCATCAGCAAAAAAACAATAGAACTCTAAACTTTGTTATTCTAATGGAAGCTATCCTTTCTGCAGCTAGAGAAATAGCACATCAATATGATCTTTCAGCCATTAGAAAAAATACCGGCAAAAGCGGTTCGCAAAATACTCATGGAGAAAAAACATTTGCACTTGACGAAATGGCACATAAAATTGTTATGGAACAATTAAAAGGTTCTGGACAGGTAATGGAAGCTACAAGTGAGGAAAACCCTAAAGAAATAAGACTTAATGATGATGGAAGATATTTTTTGTATTTTGATCCCTTAGATGGTTCTGCAAATATAGAACACAACTTACCAGTTGGCTTCTTGTTTGGAATAGGAAAAAGAAATCTAGAGGGAGATGAAGATTATCATATAAGAAAAGGAATTGAATTTATAGCAAGTGGAATGTTCACACTACCGCAAGGAATCTTTACATTTGCTTTAAAAAATTCAGGCGCTTGGAGATTTATCAGAGAAGAAACTGGAGCATATGTAAGACCTGAAAAAATAGAATTCCCAAAACAAAAGAAGAGCTGGATTCTATCTTTTAACACTTCCTATAGAAACTATTATGACAAAAAAATTACTAACTGGATAAACAACAATGAGAACAAATATGGATTTAGATACGGTGGATCCTTAGCTATAGATTTTCATCGATTGCTAAATACTGGTGGACTTTTTATGTACCCCGCTATTGTAAACCATACTGACTCTTCTAAAAATCAACCTAAGGGAAAATTACGATTAATGTACGAAGCAAATGTTGTTGCAATGATTGCAAAAGAAGCTGGAGGAATGGCAATAAACGATCGTGGAGAAGATATTATGGAGATTAATCCTAAGGACAGGCATGAGAGAACTGGGATTTATGTTGGGTCTGAGGAGTTAGTTGAGGAGATTAGAAAAATTTTAATTCAGTAATCTCTATTAACTATTATAATTAATTTTATAATCTTCTAAATAAATTTTTTTTAAGAAACCTCTATCAAATTTTACTTATCTCTCTTCGCGAATACTAAAAGTTTTCACCTTAGAAATACAGAAAAGAGACAAAACTAGGGATAATCAAGGCTCATTCAAATAAACTTATTCAAAACTTATAATGATGTATATAAAATGATCTTATTCTAACCTAAGTCTTGACTTTGACTTAAAGCCATAGCTTTAGTTATAGTTATATAAATCTTTTTTAAATTTAAAGCACATAAAAGTTGAATAGCACTCATTGAACTAAAAAACACAAACACATCATACCTATTGTATGGACTGTCAGTAAGTAGAAAAAACAAAGCTCCATCAAATAAATAAAAAGCATGCATAATGAAAACAAACCAAAAAAAAATTGATATTATCGAGAGAAATTTATAAGCTAATTTTCTATTTGAACTTGATAAAATATCAATTCTGATCATATTTTCATTTTCTTGGAACTTTAGTAAACTTTCTATTATCAAACAAATATTCAGTGGATTTAATTTCCAAAAAATTCTTATTATAAAATATCCAGCAATAAATTGTAAAAATGTTCCACTAAGAAACTCTCCCATTTGTCCAGGAATAAGATTAACGGTTTTTATTAAGTAGACTAAATTTTCATATATGTATTTCACACTAAAAGCCTCCATTTCGAGCAACAAAGTTATATCGAAATAATAGCATTTTGTGCTTCTAGTTTTTCTATCTATGAAATTTTCCTTCTCTTCAATTTAAGCTTTTAGATAAATAAGACTTTAAATACTTAAAAGTATTAAAGTTTTTGTGCCCTTAGAGTAAAAAATCTAAAAAAACACTAACACTCAATAATTTTATAGTTTTAGAGAAAAATCATTTTCTTCTTGCAATATCGTATAAATTTTTATACAATATATAAATGACCCCTGAAAACCTTCTTAGCTCGACAGCCAAGCAAAAAGTAGTTGAAACACTTTATAAATATAAGCAGCCTGTTCATATTAGAAGAATAATTACGCTTTCTGGCCTATTGCCAAGATCTATACAACTAGCTCTAAAAGCACTTTGTGAAGCTGAACTAGTAATTAAAAAGCAAGAACGAACTATACAGTATTTTTTAAATAAAAATCATAAATCGTACGATTTCATATCTCAAATTTACAAAACAAAGATAGAAAATGAGATTGAGAATAGAGTTAAAAATTATCTAAATTTAAGCTCTAGTATTTCTTTTATTGAAGATGCAAAAAAACTTGTTAGATCTATAAAATCAATGCAATGAATATAGTTAAGACTTTAGAAAAAATAGTTTGCGTTTTAGAAAATAGGAACATTAATTATGCACTAGCAGGCGGGCTAGCAAGTAATATTTACCGAAAAGATATGCGCCTAACTCAAGATATAGATTTTGCAGTAGCTCTTGGTATAAACGAAATAAATATAGGGAAAAAAGCCCTTCAAGAAATCAACCTACAAGTAGGAGTAGTTCATGAAGGAGATTTACTAGGTAGCCCTTTTAGACGTAGTAGAAAAAAAACAAAGGCACAAATTTTAGTTGGTCGAAATCCTAAACTTAAAAATCAAGTAGGAGTTGACCTAATTCTTTCAACTATGCCTTGGGTAATGGAAGCTATAACACGGGCACAGAAAAATAAAATTAAAATTTTTGAAAAATCCTATCCTGCATTAACTATAGAAGATTTTGTTATTAGCAAGCTCTATGCTCTAGGACACCAAAAACGTTATAAAGATTTAGATGATCTTGAACAAGTTCTTGGCAACAATCAAAACTTTGATATAACTTACCTTGCAGGTAGAATGGATGCTTTAAATCTCCCAATACCTAAAGATTTGCGTCAGAAAGTTGAGATTGATCATGAATTGGGAAGAGTTGCTAGGGAGATTGAGAAGCGGCTAAAAAAAATTAGACATTTTTCATAATGATTTCGTAGCGAGAGGAATAAGTTTTCGAAAAGACGAGCAAAAATGGTAAAAAAATACGCAGACCTAGTTTTACTAGGTTGAGTAATTTTTTTGGTATTTTGTGAAGTATTTTCGGAAACTTACTCCTCGTAGCAGAAATCATTATGAAAAAGGTCTATTAAAGTAAGGAAACAGATTTTAAGATGATACAATCAATTCCTCTCTTGAAAGATTTAGCTGATTACTATCAATAAGTCTAAAAGCTAGCTCTTCCCAATTTGAACTGTTTTTAATTACAGCTTTTAACATCTCGATTGACTCTTTTTTATTACCTGAGTTTGCTAACTCAACTGCAAACCAAAAATCAAATTCTACATTTTTATATTCGAGAAGTTTGAGTTTCTGATGTAAACTTATCGCGTCTTCTATTTTATCTTCCTTCAACAGCTGTATTGATCTTGTAGCATCTTTATAAGCTTCATTAATTTTCAAATTACGACGCAATTCCAACAAAGGGTTATCATGATCGTAAATATGAAAATCTATTAAAACGTCTTCAATATCACTTCCCGAAGATTCACCTTTAACCACTTTAATAGAAGCCGATTGCATGCCTCGTAGATCTCCTCCAGCTTTTTCAGCAGCTTCTAGAGTTTCAAGCAAGCTGAAGACAAAAGAACTTTTACTTTCCATAAACGCCTTTTCCATTGATGATATTACTAAATCCGTTTTCATTAAATTAGCTTGTATAGAATAAAAGGAAGAATTTTTATGCTCAGCAAATTTAATACATTTTTTTCCAGTATACACTGCAGTATTTCCTTTAGAATCAATTATTGCAGTCTGCCTAATATCTCTATCAGAATCTTCTTTAATTAATTTACTTAAAACTTCTTCTGGAAGCATGCCCTCACTAAGTAACTGAAGACCATACTCACCGTGTCTTCTGTTTGTATAAGCTTGTGCAGCAACAGCACCAACTCCAGCTTTAGCATATGGAGTACAGTGAGCCACAGCAAAATAATGCGACTGAACAGCAACTCCGATAGCTCCTGTTTCTTTATCTACAGCAATTATTGAATAAGTCATAAAACCTTACTTTAACAAAAAATCGTTCATATAAACTACAAAATCCCACCAGTACAATAAAATACTTCCCCAGTAACCAAAGATGCCTCCTCACTTGCTAAAAAGTGCACTAAATTTGCAACCTCTTCAGCTTCTCCAAATCGTCCTTGAAGTATTGATTTTACATACTCTTTTTTTCTATCTTCTGGAATGTTAGAAGCCATTTCTGTGTTGATAGGGCCTGGGGAAACTGAGTTAACTCGAATTCCAAAACTTGCTAAATTCCTAGCAAATGATTTTGTAAGTCCATCAACGGCTGCTTTAGATGCAGCATATGCAGGATCAACACTTCCTATTTTACCACTTATTGAAGAAACATTAACTATCGCTCCAGGTTTATTTTGAGCTATCAAATTTTTAGCAAAAAGTTTAGATAAGTGAAAAGTTGCTCGAGTATTAAGATTTAAAGTAGCAATAGAGACAGTTGATACGGAAGCAAAATAATCTATAATAAATTTCTTTAGATCGGACATTGTATATCCTTTAGCATACTACGTTTTTTTTAGAACAGGCAAACTTCTCTCTTATAAATATCTCTATTTTAATATTAGAGTTGTCCCGTTATTATTTTTTCAAAACAATACTAACTATAAATACCAAACTCAGACTGTTCAAACCATTTTTAAACTTATCTCAGAGAATAACTTTTAGAACTCTTCAAAAACTCAATATGAAAAAGGTTATTTTTTTTCTTGACTTATCTATTATAAAATGACACAATATACACATGAAACGCACAAATGTTACACTTGATGAGCATCTTTTAAAGCAAATAGTTATCTTATTTGGCACCAAAACTTATTCTGACGCATTAAATCAGGCAATGGCTGAAGTACTCAGAATTTCTCAGGTAAAGGGACTTGCTGAATTTACAGGGTCGAATTTATGGGATGGCAGTTTATCGGAAATGAGACAGGATAAGGATAAGTGAATTTAAAAAACTTCTCTGCTCCTATATTAGTTGATACATCTATTTGGATTGAAATACTAAAAGGAAATGTTCAAATAGAAGCAGAAGAATTCCTAAAATTATCAACTTGCCTACCTGTTATTCAGGAAGTTTTTCAAGGACTAGTTAACACTGAGTCTTCAGATGTTTTCAAATCTCGCTTCTTAAATTTAAAATGCCTTTCTAAAAACTTAAATATTAATAATTTTATTCAAGCGGCAGATATCTTTCATTTAGGTAGAAGTAAAGGTTATACAATTCGCTCTTCATACGATTGTTTAATTGCACAAATTGCCATTGAAAATAAATGTACTGTTTGGCATAAAGATAGAGATTTTACGCATATTGAAAAGTTTACAGCATTAAAAAGCTTTTCTTAAAAAGCTAATGAACTTTATTACTATTACTCAAAAATTGATAAAAAAACATCACTTCTCAGTCTGACTCTTGTAAGTACTCTCAAAAATCTTATCTGCATTCCCAGCCTCAAAACCATCTCTTCTATGCTCTCTTTTTATATCGTCAGGTTTTAAGTGAGAAAATTCATCTAACACTTTTCTTTCAGCAAATTCAACATAAGATCCAGAAATCATTTCTTTTCTAATACTTCCATCTTCATTTCTAAATTCAGCTTCTATCATTTCTGCGGAACTAGCACTTTGTAATAGTTTTCTGTCAGCACTTACCTTAATCTTACCACCAGAATCGTTTAGTTTTATTCCTAAATTTTCTAAAAATATATTAAACTTTTCACAGGTATTATAATCTTTAGGCAAGGTATGCACACTTATAGTAAAATGATTCAGATAATAACGATTATAAATAACCCATGATGCATATTCAGACTCAGCTTCTAGTTTCTTATAATCTTCAAAAGATGGCATTTCCCAAAGAGGAGAGTGTAAAAAAGTATCTATCTCTTGCCAATTATCTAAATTCAACTTATCGACCGGATCTGATGTAACAACATCAGTATATTTTTTAACTAAATTTTGAGTCTCATCAGACAACTCATCAACACAAAGCTCAGAAACAAATATTCTTGGATGTCTATTTTCAGGAGGAGCATACCAATATGCATTTAGCTTTTTATTTTCAAATCGAAGATAGTCTTTTTTGGTATATCCTAAAGCTAGAAAAATTCTTTCAAATGAAGTAATTCCTAAGTTTTTAACTCCCATAGTTCGAAAAGCAATATGATCGTTTTGAATTGAATTAATGGATTCAACCATTCCCTTGTCGATCATCGCATTTACAATTCTTTTTACATTGGGAACTCTATTTGAATAACGTCCCATCAAACCTTCGAGCACTTTATCTAATGTTTCTATTTTTTCCATTTAATCGCACTTACTATAATAAACCTTAGAATCTGCAGGAACGGATTTAATTATCCAAACGTTTCCTCCAATTATACTCCCCTTTCCAATAACAGTATCTCCTCCAAGAATGGTAGCATTAGAGTATATAGTAACGCCATCTTCAATTGTTGGATGTCTCTTGGATGTAGCCATTGATTTCTGAACTCTTAAACCACCCAAAGTGACCCCTTGATAAAGAGTTACATTATCTCCAATCTGTGAAGTTTCTCCGATTACAACTCCCGTTCCATGATCAATACAAAATGACTTACCTATTTTTGCTCTAGGATGAATGTCAATTCCCGTCTTCTCATGCGCATATTCAGTCATAATTCGAGGAAGTATTGGTATACCATTAATATGTAAAAGATTAGCTATTCTGTAACAAGCTATAGCAAAAAAACCAGGATAGGTAATAATTATTTCATCAAGTGAATATGCTGCAGGATCTCTATTAAACATTGCTTCAGCATCTAAGAGAAGCGATGCATGAACTTTTTCAAATTCATTTACTATCTTTTTTACAAGCTCTTCTATATTTCCATCGAGTTTTGACTCTATAGGCTTTAATAGGTCAACAAGCTGGCATACTAAATTTAACATTCCTTCTTCAACTTCTTTTTCTGTTTCAAAACATTTTTCAGAAAAGTGAGGAAAGAGAAACCCAAGAGCTGACATAACAAATTTCCTAGCTCTTTTTCTATTCGGAAGACTACAGATTGTGTCTGTTCTGTATTCTAACAATTTTTTTACAAAACTCATGTTTAACAGATTAGCGTTTTATTTACATTAGGCCAAGATACTGAAGCATTTTTTTTGCTTGATTTAAAAGGTTAGATTACATTTAATGTCGAAAATCTACTTAAAGGAACTATTCTCCCCCCACCTAAAACTTCTTCGTTTTTTAGATCGTAAAATACCGCAGCTTGCCCAGGAGAAACAGTTGACCATTCATCCTTAAATTCAGCTTCTATTTCACCATTTGCATATTTTACATTCACACGAACCCCTGAATGTCTATGTCTTAGTTGAGCAACACACTGCATCTCAAAACTATCTCCCTTTGCCAGCACTTGAGGGGCAAGCCAAGAAACTTCCGCTACTTTAAAATTATTTACTTCGAGTTCTTTTTTAGCTCCAACAATAACTCGATTTTTTAATACATCAAGTTCTAAAACATACAAAGGCTCAGGCCAAGCTATGCTAATTCCTCTTCTCTGACCTACAGTATAACGATGAACGCCTTCATGTTTTCCTATAACTTCACCCTTAGTAGTAACTATCTCTCCAGAAGGAGTTCCTCCACCTTTTTTTTCAATAAAGTCTTGAGTACTTCCAGAGATAAAACAAACATCTTGCGATTCTGGTTTTTCAGCCGTAACAAGTCCTGCATCTTTAGCCATCTCGCGCACTTCTGCTTTAGTCATTTCTCCAACAGGGAAAAGGGTATCTTTTAGTTTTGACTGTTTCATACCGTAGAGAAAATAAGTTTGATCCTTTGCTAAATCACTAGAACGTTTTAAATGAAAACCTTCACTATCTTCTTCTACCTTTGCATAATGTCCAGTCGCAACTTTATTATAACCAAGCGATTTAGCTCTTTCTCTAAGCTCAGCAAATTTAACTTTATTGTTGCAATCTATACAAGGATTAGGAGTTAATCCTTGTTTATACTTATTCACAAAGTTATCAATTACTTTTTCTCTAAAACTTTCTTCAAAATCAAATACGTAATAAGGAATTCCTATTTTGCTTGCAACCATTCTTGCATCTGTGAAATCGTCCGGTGCACAACAAGTTGCTCTACTACTACAGCCTCCATTATTTCTATAATCCCAAACTTGCATAGAAACGCCAATAATATCTTTGTCTTTTTCTTTTAATATGTAGGCGGCAACTGAAGAATCAACTCCTCCGCTCATTGCCACTAAAATTTTTTCAGACTCATTCATTTATACTGCTCTCATTTCTTAATTGCTTTGTAAATTATAGATAATACTTCGTCAATATCATTTTCTTGAAAATCATGCCTAAAACTAATTCGAATTGACTCTTGAGCTTCTTTTTCACTACATCCCATAGCTAAGAGAACATGAGATGGAAGTGGTTTTCCAGAAGAGCACGCAGCACCTGAAGAAACATATAGGTTATTTAGATCAAGCCCCACGACTAAATCTGAAGATAAAATATTGGGGAATCTAACATTTATAGTATTTGGCAATTCTTCATTTGAATAAGAGTTAAAATTGAGATCTGGAAAAGCTAACTTTAATTTAGTCTTAAAAACTTCTTTTAAAGAAACTAGCTTTTGGATATTTTTTTCTAAAGTCTCTTGGTGATACTTACAAGCTAAACCAAGAGAAAAAATTCCAAGAACATTTTCAGTTCCTGCTCTTTGTCTGGTTTCTTGAGCACCACCTAAAAGTAGAGTTTTGAAATTAAAATCATCTTTAACTATTAACGCCCCAACTCCAGTTAATGCGCCTATTTTATGACCTGACATTGTTAGCATATCTGCATTTAAGCTATTTACTTCAATCTTTGTTTTACCAAATGCTTGAACCGCATCACAGTGAGTACTAATATTAGGATTTTCTTCTTTAACCTTGGCAAATAAATCTCTAACTGGCATCACTTGGCCAGTTTCATTGTTTGCATACATTAGTGAAACAATTTGAGTTTCGTGTTTTACATATTTTAGAAAATCATCAACTAAAAATTTTCCATTCTCAGGACTTACAAAATCAACAAAACCGCCTTTCTTAGAAAGCAAAGAAAACGGTTCAAGAACTGCATGATGCTCGATAGCTGAAGTAATCCCATGAAACGGGCTATTTTTTGTTGAAGCAAGAGACGAAGAATAGATAGCAAGATTGTTTGCTTCTGTAGCTCCAGAAGTAAAAATAACTTTCCAATCTTTTCCAATACCTAAAAAAGACTTAATACTTGCCCTAGCATCTTCAATAACTGCTCTAGCACGTTGTCCGCCTTGATGAATTGAACTTGGGTTAAGTCCATAATCAAATTCTGAACGAAGTGCCTCTTTAACTATAGGCAGTAAACCGTAGCTTGCATTTACGTCTAAATTGAAAATTTTATTACTCATAAGAAATGTAAGTATATCAAAAAATTAAGTTTTTTGCGAATTTATGTATTTTAATTCAA
>CALJRW010000158.1 GCA_937976335.1 uncultured bacterium
ACTGGAAAACTGGAAAACTGGAAAACTGGAAAACTGGAAAACTGGAAAACTGGAAAACTGGAAAACTGGAAAACAATTTTTTTTAACTATACAGTAATCAAATTAACGAAAAAGTTAAGGGTTCTCATCAACAATATACACATACCACCCCCGCTCCAAGCGAAATTTTCCAGTCGAAGTATTACCATCATCCAGAATTCCATCTAAAACAGACCATTCTTTTGCACCATTATCATATCCTGCATTTCTTACTGAAACTCCTGCAATATTCCAAGCGGGTGGTCCTTCATAATCATAAACTCCTCCCATAGGAGTACTGTCTGAGAAAAAATTAGTATGA
This sequence comes from uncultured bacterium, assembly GCA_937976335.1. GTDB lineage: Bacteria > Bdellovibrionota_C > UBA2361 > UBA2361 > CALJRW01 > CALJRW01. Next base: position 341 of record CALJRW010000158.1, read on the forward strand.
ACTAAATCTGCTATCTCAGGTGGTAAAATTCCAGGATGTTTATCTACAGGATAAGATTCGTTCTCTAAGTTATAGGCAAGAAGAGCTGTCTCAAGCAATTTAAACTCAGAAACAACCCCAGCCATTTCAGCTCTTAATTTATACGCCTCGTATTGCGGAACTCCAACAGCAGCTAAAATACCAATAATAGCTACTACTACAAGTAATTCTAACAATGTAAAACCTTGATTTCTAGCTTTGACGATCCTTGCAGTCATTAAAGTTAAGTCGGCATATTTACCTAAAAACTTAAGCAAATAGGCTTATCTTACATCAATATTGCTAAAATATTAGATTACTTAATCGTATTTAACGCACTACCTGCTTTAAACCACTTAACCTGCCTCTCTGTCAGTGAATGCTTAAGTTTAATTTCACTTTCTCCAGTTTCAGATCGCACAACTAAAGTTACTTCAGAATCAGGTGCTAGTGCCGTTAATCCTTTAAAATCATAACGTGCATTTTCTTCAATCAGATCGTAATCAGACGGATTAACAAAAGTAAGCGGAAGCACCCCTTGTTTTTTAAGATTAGTTTCTGCAATTCTTGCAAAGCTTTTTACTATTACAGCCTTACATCCCATAAACCTTGGTTCCATTGCAGCATGCTCTCTTGAAGATCCCTCTCCATAATTTTCATCACTAACAACTATCCAATCTTGTCCAGCATTTTTATACTGCTTAGCCAGTTCCGGGAAAGATATATCTTTATCACCTGTCACTACATTATTTCCAAGTCCAGCTTTATCAGTAAATGCATTCACTGCACCTAAAAACATGTTATTAGAAATATTTGCTAAATGTCCTCTAAATTTTAACCACGGACCTGCTTGAGAAATATGATCTGTTGTACATTTACCTTTAGCTTTAAGAAGCAGGACAAGATCAGAAAAATCCTTACCATCCCAAGCTTTGAATGGCTCAAGAAGAGCAATTCTTTCACTTTGTGGATCGACCGCAATCTGAATTTTTTGACGTTCTTCCCTGGATTCAATGGGCGCCGTATAGCCTTCTTTACTAAATACAAAACCATTTTTCGGTAATTCATCTGCACTTGGCTCAGCAAATTTAAATTCACCCTTATCAGTTTCTATTGAATCAGTTGCAGGATCAAAACTTAACTTGCCAGAAAAAGCCATTGCTGTAACTAGCTCAGGAGATCCGATAAATGCTAAAGTCTGTGGATTACCATCATTTCGCTTTTTGAAGTTTCGATTATAGCTAGTAACAATTGTATTACTTTCTCCAGATTTAATATCTTCCCTCTTCCATTGACCAATACAAGGACCACAAGCATTTGCTAGAACTGTTCCTCCAACTTCTGTTAATACATCTAAATAGCCATCACGTTTAATAGTTTGAAAAATTTGATCAGATCCAGGAGTTACTAAGAAAGGGATCTTAGCCTTAATACCTTTCTCTTTAGCTTGCTTTGCAATACTAGCCGATCGACCAATATCTTCATATGAAGAGTTTGTGCAACTTCCAATTAGAGCAACTCTAATATCATCTGGATAATTATTATCCACTACTGCTTTTTTCATCTCTGATGCTTTTCTGTGAAGATCTGGCGTATGAGGGCCAACCCAAGAAGGCTCTAAATCAGCTAAGTTAATTTCTATTACTTTATCATAGTATTCACTCGGATTATCTAGCACTTCTTTATCAGGACATAACAAATCTTTTGCCTTATTTGCCCAATCAGCAACTAAATCTCTTTCAGTTGCCCTTAAATAGGCTTCCATTTTTTCATCATATGGGAAGACTGAAGTTGTAGCTCCAAGTTCAGCTCCCATATTCGTGATAGTTCCCTTTCCTGTACAGCTAATACTATTAACGCCTTCTCCAAAATACTCAACAATTGCTCCTGTGCCTCCCTTAACAGTTAACTGCTTTGCAACTTCTAGAATTACATCTTTCGGAGAGGCCCAAGCATTTAGTTTTCCTTTTAAATGAATACCAATAACTTTAGGGTTCAGTAATCCCCAAGGCTCCCCCGCCATTACATCGACTGCGTCGGCTCCTCCTACACCAATTGCAACCATTCCAAGCCCTCCAGCATTTGGAGTATGTGAATCCGTTCCGATCATCATTCCACCTGGGAATCCATATTGTTCAAGCACAACTTGGTGAATTATGCCTGCACCTGGTTTCCAAAAACCCATACCATAACGTTCAGAAGCTGAGCGTAGAAATTCATATACTTCATTGTTTTCATCAACTGCTCTTAGGAGATCACTCTTGGAACCGCTTTGAGCTCTTATTAAGTGATCGCAATGTATTGTTGTCGGAACCTGTACTTCATCAAGTCCACTAACCATAAATTGAAGTACTGCCATTTGTGCAGTCGCATCCTGCATTGCGACCCTATCAGGCAAAAAGTTAAGAGTGTCTTCTCCTCTAACAGGAATACTCTCTGGTAAAGTTTCTATATGAGAGAATATGATTTTTTCAGTAAGAGTTAATGGCCTATTAAACAGTTTTCTAACAGTAGCTTGTTTTGCACCTAGTTCTGTATAAAAATTTTCAACTAATTTTAGATCTGATTTTTCCATGATTTGAATATCTCCCGGAAGGAATTATACTAATAAGTTAGAGTAAAATGCTAGTCTTTAAATATTTCAGTTATCCAGTTATCCAGTTATCCAGTTATCCAGTTATCCAGTTATCCAGTTATCCAGTTATCCAGTTATCCAGTTATCCAGTTATCCAGTTATCCAGTTATCCAGTTATCCAGTTAAAAATTTTGATTTTAGTTTAAGTTTGCGTCAATAGTTAAAGTTAGAGCTCTTTACAGACAAAAGAGTAGAAAAACTAATCTCTAAAATTAGTAAACTCTAAAGGCAGATCAGGTGCTTCCTTTTTCATTAATTCCATCATTTCTTGTAGAGTATCTCGAGATTTACTACTCACTCTCAATTGTTTTTCTTGAATCGTACTTTGTGCTTTTACTTTTGCTTGTTTTATAATCTTAGCAAGTCTTTTAAGTTCATCAGTAGTTAAACTTTGCTTAACCTCAATTAACTGCTTTATCATATTTCCACCAGCCTTAGTTGGGTCTTTAAAAATTACAGATTCAAGAGCAATTTTTCGTTTTGCTAATTTTTGCTTTATTATCTCTTGCAAGGCACTTAACTTCATTTGGTCATCAGCTAAAATTTGGATGATTGCGTCTGTTAAACTAATTTCTGACTGAGATCCTTTAAAATCCCATCTTTGAGCAATTTCTTTTTTAGCTTGATCTACTGCATTTAAAACTTCCTGCATGTCGACAGTTGTTACTACATCAAATGTTGGCATACTATCCTCCTTTATTTATTTCTTGTAAAAATAAAATCACTGTCTGACGACATTTTTTTATTAAACTTGTAGCCATCAATATTAAAACTAGTAAGTTTATTGGGCGATTGAATTTTATTGCTGATGATAAAATTAGTCATCATCCCTCTTGCCTTTTTAGCAAATATTGCAACAGTTTTATATTCCGAACCTTTTTTTTCTTTAAAAATTGGAGTGATGATTTGCGCATCTAACCTTTTATAAGAAATTGCTTTAAAATACTGATTAGAAGCTAAATTGATTATAGTTTTATCAGCACCTAAATCTTTCTTGACTTGTTTCGTAATAGCCTCAGCCCAGAAATCATACAAATTAGAACCTAAAAAACTTTTCGTATTAGCGTTCATTTCTAAACGATAAGCTTGTATTAAATCAAATGGCTTTAAAATTCCATAAAATGCAGAAATAATGCGTAAATATTTTTGAGCAAATTCAAATTCTTTTTTGCCAAATTTTTCAATATTCATTGCTCTATAGACATCACCTTTATACGCCAACAATGCAGGTTTAGCATTTTTTTTCGTAAAAGGCGTTTTGAAATTTTGCATTCTTTCGTGGTTAAGTTTTGCGAGTTTGGGGCTGACGCCTAATAATTTTTCAAGCTTTAGTTTTGAAAGCTGTTTAAGGGCAATATGTGCCTTTTTACACTCTCCCATTAGAAGAGGTTTAGTACATCTTACTAAAGCTTCATATTCAGATAAATCTAGAGTTTTTGCTGGAGATAATAGAATAATCATAGTTAAAGTTTAATTATAACCTATCTCGCCACGTGATAGCAAGATGAACGGCTTCAACAAATTTCCACATTTCATCAGTCGGAGTAAAATCGAGCGGAAGCTCAGGTGTGGAGGGATCATAATCTTCCTTGAATACAATCTTATCTAAAGTTTAAAAAATAAATTTCTTAAAGGCCTACTCAATTCAATCTGGACTCCTCTTCCACCACGATTAGCAATATTCATTTCACTTCTATCAGATAAAAACCTTGGATAAGAATCTTTAACTACAAAGCCAGCAGATTTAAGCGTAACAAAAAGACACATACTGAGAGCATCATCTAATCCACCTAAATATATTACTGGAACTTGCTCTCTCTTAGGACTTGTCCCATGAATGGCTATTGTATTTCTAGATTTTTCAACTAAACGAACACAATTAGGCTCATCAAAACGAACAGCTGTGATATGCAAATTATTAGTACATGCAGAAAGCCTATCAAGAGTTGCATAAGAATACTTCTTTCCAGCTAAAGCTCTTACAAGCTCAGAAGTTCCACATTCAGAAAAACCACCATGTGGAGCAATAAATAATCTATCGTCTCCTCGATCTTGATAATCTATCAAGTAATCTTTGCCTAAAATATTATCATTTTTTAGTTCACGAAAACACTGATATTGGTCGTTAAGCCCATGAGAAGATAATGGCGGCAAAGTAATTTCAGAAAAGAATTTAGGTCTTTTGTCAGAAATCAACAAATCTAGTGTAACAGGAGACTCATCTACAGGACTTACTACTTGAATATTTACACCTTCATTTTGACTAACAATCGCCATAATTATTATAATAATTAATGTCTAATAATTTACTTCACACTAAGAATAATGTATACAACTTATATGGTAATGAACTCGACACGTATTTGCAATTCCTCACAGGATCGTAGAAATAATGTTCCAACTTTTTTGAGTGAATGTAATATTTCACCAAACCTTAATAGAGCAATAGAACTTCTGTTAAATGACTTACCATCTACAGGTTTGCTTCGTGAATTTGCTCAAAAAATAATCGAAGGTAAATCATATACCGGTATATCTCCACATCTTAGCGGTGAATTATTTGAAGAAATTGCACAAAATATGGAAAAAAATTTTGCAGATCCTGAAGCTGTTAAAGAGCTATCAGATTTATCTTTTAGGGTAATAGATTAATTCTAGTATCTAATTAGACATTTTTCATTTCTTTTTCCTCTTAGCAGAAAAAACCACTCTCAAGGGCAAAGGATGACCCTCAATAGTAGTCTTCTTATCCTCACTCAAAAACTCTTCTAAACTTTCGTATGGAGCATATTTAGTTTTCCTTTGTTCATCGACACTTGCAGCTGAAACATCAATTACTTCAATAGAATCAAAACTAGACCGCTCTAGCCATACCTTTACTGCCTCCACAGTCGGTACAAAATAAACGTTTCTCATTTTGGCGTATCTATCTGCAATACAAATTGCATTTGCGCCTTCTCCTTTAATGCAAATAGTTTCTAAAATTAAAGTTCCACGAGGTCGCATTGCTTCTTTGATTGCAGTTAAAGAAGCAATTGGATTTCTCCTATGATACAAAACTCCCATACAAATAACACAATCAAAAAAATCTTTATAAACATCCAAACTTTCCATACCAAATGGTTCATAAACTAACCTTTTGTCTCGAACAAAATTTTGTAATAAAAAGAATTGAAAGAAACTTCTTTCACTAGTATCAAGACCAACAACTAAACGAGGATTATTTTCTAGTGCACGATACATAAAATATCCATTTGCACAGCCGATATCGAGAATTTTGTTTGGCTTATGTGTGCTTAATAAGTCTTTGATTTTATCCCATTTAAAAAAACTCTGCCATTCAGCATCAATTCTCTGATTACAAATTTGAAAAGGCCCCGTTCTCCATGGGATAAGCTGTTCAAAGAGATCTAGTAGTAGCTCTTTATTTTGATTTAAATAATTGTCATTACCTACTTTAATCACACCTTCTGAAACTTCAAACGATAAATTCTTAGGAATACTTAATTTTTGAAGATTAGAGTAAATCTTAGAAAAGGTAGAAGCTTTTAGCTTTTTAAGTCCTAAATCTCTTAAACTAGAAAGTTCACTAAAATTAAGACTTTCCCCATATTCCTTAAGTAAAGAAATGTTATTTTGAAAATATTTTTCTAGCATATTTTAAAGCATCAACTAAATTAGAAATATCAGATTCTGTATTATAAATTCCAAGACTTACCCTAAGCGTCCCAGGTAAAGACATAAATTTCAGTGCTGGCATTGCACAATGATGGCCAGCTCTTAACATAACACCCTTTGCATCAAGTGTTGTTGCAACATCATGTGGATGCACAGAATGTAAATTAAAGGAAACTATTGCTTGCTGTTTCTTGCCTTCATTTATTGGGCCATATAAATCAATAAAATCAAGTTCTCTTAAAGAAGAAATTAATTTATTAAATAACACTTCCTCATAATTTTTAATTTTTTCCATTCCAATACTTGAAACAAATTTAATAGCTTCTCCAAGAGCTACTATTTGAGAGATTGGCGGAGTTCCTGCTTCAAGCCTATTTGGCAAGTCAGCAAATGTAGTTTGCTCTTTCGAAACCACAGAAATCATCCCGCCTCCAAAGTTAGTAGGTTTAAGTTTAGAGAGCTCTTTGGTTTTGCCATATAAAACACCAACTCCACTTGGCCCATAAATTTTATGACCTGAGAAAACTAAGAAATCAATATCTAACTCCTGAACATCTATCGTCATATGTGGGATTGACTGCGCTCCATCTAAGACAACTAAGGTATTAGTTTTTTTTGCTAAGCTAACTATTTTTTCTACATCACTAACACTTCCAAGCAAATTTGATACATGAGTGATAGCTAAGAGCTTAGGTTTATGGGTTTTAAGTTTTTTTTCTAAATCCTCATAGTTAATTGTTCCGTTTTTACTGATATCTACAGTTTTAAAAGTAGCACCCGTTCTCTTACATAACTCTTGCCAAGGTACAAAGTTACTATGATGCTCTAATATAGAGACTAGTATTGTATCATTAGAACTGATTTGTGGCTCAACTCCATAGGCTATAAGATTAACCGCACTCGTTGCTCCTTGAGTAAAGATAATATTTTCAGGAATTTTAGAGTTAATAAATTTTGCAATATCAACTCTTACATCCTCGACATACTGACTGGCTTTGGCACTCATAGAGTATGCACCTCTATTTACAGTTGCATATTCTTCACTAAGGAATCTTTTTTCAATATCAATTACTGATTGAGGCTTATGTGTTGTTGCAGCTGAGTCAAAATAAGAGAGCTCATTTCTATTACCAGAAAAAAAAGGAAAAGACTCTCTGAACGTATTCATATTAATTTTTGCAATAACATTAGATACTTATAAAAATTATAAGGTTTCAGCTACTTTAGCATTTTTTTTTTCATAGGCAAAATTCAATAACTTGGTTAACCTATGTCGAGAAATGAAGAAAAATTTACAATCAACATATCTCCGAGCTCCTCAATCTCCTCCTAGAAACTTTAGAAATATATATGCTGCTTTAGGTCTGATACTTTGCTCAGGATTGATTTTTCTAATTGCAATTCTTTTTAGTGACTATAGGCAAATCAAAGCTAATCAAATAGTGGTTTCAAAAGCTAAAAATTCTCAATACTCAGAAATTGATGCCAATTTTTATAAATATTCGAACGACTCTAACTTTCTTAATTTTTTTAAATCTGTTTTTGTAAAAAGTCCAAGTTCTAGAGAAAAAGAAAATATAAGAGAAGATTTTCATAAAGTTGTTGAAATAATTGAGTTAATCGATAAGTCTAAAATTAAAACTTTAAAAAAGAAATACACTTCTTTCAACAAAACTTCTGCTTCAAGACTTGCAACAAGTAGCAAGAAAGGAAAAGCTGTGCAATGGATACTTACTCAACTTGATGAAATTTCAAGTGAATACTTTAACAAAACAGAAAAATGGCTTGAGATTAAAGATTCTGCTCCTAAAAGACTTAAAATTATTGAAGATGCCTTAGTACATGCCGACGATAACCATACAAATAAAGGACAAGTAGAATTAGCTGAACTTTTTTCATTAGAAAATTCTATCCATCTTTTAAGACCTGGTTTCTACAAAAGTGGCGTTCTTAAAGATCTACCAATATTACCATCACTGCCTGATAATCTTTCCAGCCTGACAGAATTAAGGAATGCATTAAATAACATTGGCGGACAAGTGAAGATTAGAGGAGAAAATGCTCCTGAACGATTTAAACAAATTTTAGAAAAAATTAAAAAGACATCACAAAATGAAATCTCAACAAGAGCTAAGCTTGAAAATGAAAAAGAAAATCTCAAAAACCAGCTTAATGAATTGAGAACTTACTCCAAAAAAGGGGCAAAGAATTTTAAACTTTTACTCTATCAGCTCTCAATTCAGAGCATTCAGTCTGAACTAAGCTGGCTTGGTAAAAGGGTATTTGTAAGCTAATGAATTAACTTAAGTTTTTTTTTTACTCAGCAAATATTTTTGTTGACTAGCTCTCTTAATAGCTGATATAAAGTGTATCCCTTTTAGATTTGAAAAATAATTAAAATACTAAAAAAAGCAATAATCATAAGGGCTTAAGTAGTGTTTAAATATGTGCCAGGAGTGAAAGCTTCTGGCTAAACTATAATTTAATAAATGTGAGAAATATATTATGAAATTTTGGTCTAACTCGGAAATATCTGGAGCCAGTTCTTTTGTCCCTGAAAAAAGGCTTCTAGCAGCTGTTTTACAACGAGCAGTAACTGATTTTGTTACTGGAGAGGGTGATGTAAAAGATTCTGCTGAGGGATGGATATATCGTGAAGAACCAGAGGATGCTCCCCTTACCTTTTTATTTATCTGCGAAGCTTTAGATATGGATGTTGAATCGCTAAGAAAAGCTATAAGAGCGCAAGCTAACAATCAAGGTATTATGCATACCGAGAAAAAGGTTATGGTTCACTAAATAAATTTTATAACGCAAGTTTTAAAACTTTGTTCCACTAAAACGAAGGATAAGCAGACTGTAAAAGGTCTGCTTTTTTTTTGTGTTATAGCAAGCAATAAAAGTTAAGCTAGCAGTCTTGATATACCGAACGACATTTGGTTTTTCACATGTGCTACATGGCTTTAGCTATAGAGGATTTTCCTGCCTGTCCTGAGCTTGTCGAAGGATTATCCTGTTATCCTGTTATCCTGTTATCCTGTTATCCTGTTATCCTGTTATCCTGTTAAAAAAATTTGATTTTTTTAACCTTTTATCAACAGTTAAATTATTATTACTGCTTACTTAAAATAGAAAAATTTTAGAACTTTTATTTTAGCTAAAGAATTTTATTCACAGTGTCAGACACTGAAATTGCCAGCATTTTTGAAAAATCAGTTAGATAGATCATCATCAAGCATTGCACTTAACCTAGCTGAAGGATACGGGAGAGAAACTCCAAAAGACAAGAAAAGATTCTACGTTATAGCATTAGGTAGCTTAAGAGAATCACAAGCAGTATTAGAAATAGTAAAGTTATCCCAAAAAGTAATTTCCGAATAATTCTTTCTTGAAAACCTTCGGTTTCCTTGTAAGTTATTGATTTTGGGATAACTATTTGTTCTCCCTCCGGGGGTATAGAAAGTCCAAAAAGCTCTTTTTCGGAAATTACTTT
>CALJRW010000159.1 GCA_937976335.1 uncultured bacterium
ACCAATTCGTACACCTTCGCTCGCCAAAACTAATTTTCCTCGACCTTCGAAAAAATCAGCTCAAAAATTTGTTTGTGGGAGGTTTCTTTGTTCTGAGAAGAAAGTTCGATAAGTTTTTTTAAGTATACAGAAGGAAATTGAAAATTTCCGAAAGTTTCCTGGAAGGACGATAAGATACGTGTCGTAATTTTTCCGAATCTCTTCGTCAAATTAGTTTTGGCTTCGCTTGGAGTACCAATTCGTACACCTTCGCTCGCCAAAACTAATTTTCCTCGACCTTCGAAAAAATCAGCTCAAAAATTTGTTTGTGAGAGGTTGATTGATCGGAGTAGAATTATTCAGAAATTACTTTTTGGGATAAGTATGTTCTATTAAATCAAACTTCATAACAAAACACCCCACATCTTCTTTAACTTCTGAATGTATTTCCCATCCTAAATCTTCATAAAAATTAGGTATTTTTGTATATAAATAAACAGAACTAAATTTTAAACGTTTAGCTTCTTTAGTACATTCAGAAACAAGATTTTTTCCATATCCTTTTCTTCGATATTTTTTCATGACTATTAGCCCAGCCAGCCATGGATATAACTTGCTAGGGCGTTTTATATCGCTATGTAGCAAGCTAACTGTTCCTATAGGTTTCTTATTTTCAAAAGCAATGAGGCCAATTGGTAATTGGTTAACTTTGCCAGTTTGCATTTGCTTTTCTAAGATTTTTAGAGATACATCAGTATCATCATAAAACCATTCTTCGTAAAGAAGTTTTGCAATAGTAGGAATAGAATCTGGGCAATCTATATAGTTTTTTAGAGTTAGCTTATTTTTTCTGATAATTTACTATATTACTAAAAAAGCTTTTAGCGTAGTTTTTTCTATGATATAGTCAGCGATTTTGAGTTTTTCCTAAAAACTCAAAAAGTTTTAGTATGTACCTAAAATAACTCAAAAAACTCTAATACTTATTCTTGCTAATTTTACAAAAACTACTCCGAGTTTTAAGCGCCTTAGGCATCCAGGCTTTAAAATTATCAATCCTTGTATCAGGATTTGGGTGAGTAGACATAAATTCGGGTGGTTTTTCTTTCCCTTCCGAGGCTTTAGCCATTCTTTCCCATAGTTTTGGCGCTTCTTCTGGATTAAAACAAGCTCGCGCTGCAAATGTTAATCCCATATCATCAGCTTCAGATTCATGTTTTCTAGAAAAAGGAAGCAGTATACCAAACTGAGATCCCATTCCAAAAGCTTGCATAACTCCCCTTTGAACGCTTGGATCCATATCTCCTACAGACATTCCAACAGCCATTGTACCCCATTGTTGTAGTTTTTGACTTGTCATTCTTTCAGCCCCATGTCGAGCTACTGCATGTGCAATTTCATGACCAATTACAACAGCAAGTCCATCTTCGTTTTCAGCAACTGGAATTAAGCCTGTATAAACTGCAACTTTTCCTCCGGGGAGACAGAATGCATTAACTTGCTCAGAATCAATTAAATTAAACTCCCACTTAAAACCTTCAGTGAATTCAGGTTCAATTACACTAGCAATTCTTTGGCCAATTTCTTTAACTTTTTCATATGCTGGCCCACTTGTAATGACGTTAGATTGATTTAGAATTTGCTGATAAGATTGAAGTCCCAGAGCTACTTCTTGGTCTCTACTAACTGTTACAAACTGAGTTCTCCCAGTAAGTGGTACGGCACTTTTATTGCTCCATAGATAAAAAAGTGCAAATAGAGCAAAAAGTAAAATTGGTAGAAACCTAAACTTTCCTCTGCCTCCAGAGCCTCGACCGCGGCTTGGAAATCTGGCTGGGAAAGAGCCTCCTCTTCTTCTTGGAATTCTAATTCTCATATATCCTCTATTTTCTAACAGACCTTTGTATTACAAGTTTCTTAACTTTTTAAATTGTTGTCAAATTTGCTCCCTATGGAGCATTTTTGATTAGTTTATAAATATAAAATTTCAGATGCTTTACTGACACAGTCTCTCATTTGTCTAAAAAATCCCTACCTATCTTGAGCTTATTGAAGGTATTCTCTCGTTCCGAGTTTTCTGTTCCCTAAAAACATAAGAACTAACCACGCTCTGCATCATATTCCTGTTTTGTCAGCGTATGAATAAAATATGCAACTCTATTTGTATTGGTATTTTCAGTTTTAGCTAAAATTCTATACACGCAATGTTCTCTATCATTTGTAAGTATAAAATTAGCTAAGCCTTCTCCTAAAGAGCCTATTTCATTCGAAGTTATTCCATTGGCTACATTAAACCATTTCAAACTACCACATCTTCTAAAATCTACAGAAAATTCTACTCCAGGAAGAGGGGTTCCATTAGATTTTGTAAAAACTTTAGCACTACACTTAATTTTTTCTGTATCTGTGTCTGCAATTTGTCTTATAGGCCTTCCTTTATCAAAGAAAAATTTACAATCACCGACAAGTTTAGCTCGGAATTCAAAATTACTGATACTAGCTTCATTTTGAGATTCATTTACTTCAATTTCAACTTCTATAACTGCTTCTTCCTGTGTTGTTACATTTTCAATTTCTACAGATGTTGATAATTCATCAGTAGATAGTTCAAGAGTAATATCTGTCTCTTCAGTCTCGGTGTTGATTTCAAAGTTTCCTTTTTTATCAGTTAGATCATTTTCACCTGTTTCCTCAAGGGTAATTAAAACGTTTTCAAGTGGTAGACCAGAAGAGGATTTAACAAACCCTTCAATTGTTGTTGAAGCACTCCCTGTTCCTTCAGAGCCACCACCACAACTTATAAGAAGTGTAGTTAGAAAGATACAGAGAACTAAAATGAAAAATAAATTGTATTGATTTTTGAGTTTTTTCATTTCTTTTCCTCTTCTTTCTTAGGTTTAATTATTCTACTAAATGAACCAAAAACTACTTTAACTCCACCTTTTTTATCAAAAAGAATAGGGTTTAAATCTTTGTCACAACTAGAAAATTCTTCTCTTGCTGAGGCATGTAGTTCTGCTCCTTTTTTAATTATCCATTTTTTAAGCTTTTCAATCGAGTTAACTGTTAGGTTATCAAAGCGAGTAGTGATATGTAGATTTGGAATTTCTTTTCTATCAAAAATATTTTCTTGAACTCCTTCAAGGAAATCTTCAGAATCTCTAACCATAAGTTCTAAGCTATTTTCAATATCAAGTTTAGGTAAAAAAACATCTGCTGTTAATGTCACAGTAGTTGAATTTTTTACTACAGCTTTTAGTCTTTCTAATTCAAAGAGAACGGTGTAAGGATTTAAATCTTTACTTACAGAAGATACAAGGTCTGCAAATTGACTATTACTTCCTTCGTAGCTTAAATCTTTTGCTTTTTGGTTTGTAGAAAATTTTTTATCTTTCTGCCAATGATAAATAACTTTTGCTAACAGGCTAGATGATTCTAGTGTTTCTACATTCATTTCGTTGAGTTTTGTAACATCTCTTCTTTGTAAACCAGTAATAATTGCAAGCTTGCTAGTGCTTTCTTTTTCCTTGTTTTTTTTAAGTTCTTCTTTAGCTAGCATAAGAAAAGCTGATTTCAGTAAGAGACTCGCAGTTTGGATTTTTATTCCATTTCTAAGACAAAGGGCAACAATCGGTTTTAGTAGGCCTATGATTACAGTATGTAGGATATTTTTCTTCATATATTAATGTGTATTTTGAGCAGAATATCAGAATTAATATATTTTCTCAAATGATAGAATTTCATTTAAAAATCTTTGTGTGCCTAATTTTACTATAATAATAGAATTAAATGAAAAAAGTAAGATTTTACAGATTAACTCTTGTTCAATAAAAAATAATGTGTAATAAACACATTATTGGGGGAGGAAGAGAGGAACTAAAAGTGCACCATTCTCTCTCTTTTTTCCCACTGCATGTTAACGTTTTTAAGGAGATAAAATATGAGTACATCAACTTCTGATTCATTTTCAAACTATAAGCCAAATTCAAACGGTCTTACGTGCCTAAGTGGAGGGCAAACTAAAAAAAGACCTCTTAAAAATAAAAGAGTCAACATAAGAATGACAGAAGATGACATACTTGCTCTAAAGGAAAGAGCAATAGATGAAGGTCTTCCTTATCAAACTTTAATGTATAGTGTTCTTAAAAAATTCTTATCTGGACGTCTAGTTGTTGCTAAAGTCTAATGCGAAGTAATCTGTTGATGAAAAATTGTTTAATTTTATTGATTTTTATAAGTTTTTCTTTAATTTCTAGCTCTTGTGGAGGAAATTCAAGTGAAGTTAAGCCTGAAGATTTAGATGGTAAATGGAAAGGTACTTTAGTTTCACTTGATAATGATGAAGTGATAGATGTTACTTATGACGTTATGGTAAGTAGGTTTGGTTATTTTTTAAAAGATAAAAAACTAGACTATTCCTTAGTAGGAGAAGGACTTCCCGGTGGAGACTTTCTTTTTCTACTTGGAGATGACGAGGAGTTGGTAGCAGAGAAGACTCCTCTTCAAATTATTTATACTCCAATAAATAAAAATAAAATGGAGGTAGAAGTTCAAATTTTTCGTGAGTTTATATTAGCAGGAGATAGTAGCACAGGTGATTCAGTTATGATTTTCAAAGGAATTTTGGAGAAGGAGTGAGAGTATTCCAACGAACTCTCCTGATTTTTAAATTAAAAAACACTTATTTTATAAATAAGATCAATAGGTTAGAACTTTTTCTGCTCTTTTCTCTGAAAAGTAGCATAACTCTCTTTGTAGGGTTTTATCTAGTATAGTTATCCCAAAAAGTAATTTCCGAATAATTCTTTCTTGAAAACCTTCGGTTTCCTTGTAAGTTATTGATTTTGGGATAACTATTTGTTCTCCCTCCGGGGGTATAGAAAGTCCAAAAAGCTCTTTTTCGGAAATTACTTT
>CALJRW010000160.1 GCA_937976335.1 uncultured bacterium
TAGCATAAATTCAGATTTATTTGTTCGAGCAGTATATGTGTTTATTTCGGCAAAAAATGGCTTCGCCATTATTTTGCTCGCCCAACAAATCATTTAGTTTTCCCGCTTAAAAGCGGAAAAACCAAATGTCGTTGGGTATATTAACTATAAGTTGATTAGGGTTAAGAATAGTCGTAAAATTAGATCTTAGTTTAAACAGCAGAAGCTGTTAGGAATGTCTTTATGATAGATTTATCTGCAAAGGTGCCAGTTACTAGTAGTTTGCAAGAAGCTATTTTAGCAAATATTTCTCAAGCATGTGTTCCGTGTAGACAACATGTTTTTCAAATTCCTGAAGATATAATAGTTCCCAATGATGAAAAGTTAAAATTCTATTCTTTAGTCAATCAAATAACTAAAGATCTTGTTGGAGAAGCAGCATTTAAGTTAGAGAAAGCTGAGAGAGAATCTATGTTATATTCTGGTACTAAAACAAGTATTGAGTTTGTGACGGATATGGTACCTACTCTTTTTAGTAGAATGTTTGTACGTGAAAGGAGTCAAATTAATGATCTTTCGAATGTATGTAGAATTATTGATTCTCGTTTGAAAGAACTTTCTAAGCTTAGGGATTATATTTTGTCTGAAACTTCTTTTGATAGCAGAAATATTACCCCCTTTGAACAAAATATTATGTCTAAGTGTAGAGAAGTTCCTCACAGCTCTTCTGATTTTAGAGTTATTGAAGAAGTAGTTAGGCGTCTATTTTTGTTAACTTTCGAGAAGAAAAGATTTGAAGAAAGAGTAAGGGAAGTGCAGTTAAATGTAGACTATCTTGATGTTTGGCAAAGTTTTATGGAAAGCCAAAGTTGTCCAGATCCATACACGCTAAGAGGATGTTTTATAGAGGAGCAAATTTCTCGTGTCGGGCATCCAGAAGCTAGTTTATGGGCGCTTTTGGAGCACCAAGGATTGCCGATTGCTACGATGGGTTTTACGATTCATTCTTCTTCACTTGGAAATATACTTGTTTGTCGTAATATTCAAGCAAGCGATAAGCAAATAGAAGGCAAAGACTATTCAATTAATGCAAGAAAGGTTTATAATAAGCTTCAGGGAGAAAATTGGAGAATTGGAATGATAAGACATGCTGTAGATTTTGCAAGCCATATAGATGCTAGAGCTGTCGTAGGAGGAGTTTCATATTTACATAGCAATTGGCCTTATCGAATTTTTAGACAGTATAGACAGAGTTATAGGCATGCAGGATTCATCGAGACTAAGGATAAGCATGGTAATTATAATTACTTGAAACCTGAATTCGGGATAAGAAGCGTTACGAAAAAGTTAAGATGCTGAAATATTTGAACGAAAAAATAAAAATTAGATTGCAGGCGTGCTAAAGCACGTCAAAATCAAATTTTTACCAGAGCTTTGCTCTGGCTTGTTTTTTCTTTCAAAGATTTCAGTAGATTAACTTTTGCAGTAGCTTTCTTATCCCGAATTCAGGTTTGAAAAACTTGTCTGAATAAAGAGCTTAACATAGGATGCGATTTAGATTAGTTTATCGCTTAATTTATCACGACGTTTTATTTTACTGTATTTCTCAACAGGCCTTTAGAATTTTAAAAATTTCCAATTAGACTTAAGATACGCTGTTTTAAATTTATAAAATAAGCAAAATATTACCAAAATCTGAATCTAACGACACTCATAGTTAATCAAAAAGAGAGTTCTTCAAAAGGAAAATAAAATGGAATTTAGCGAATTAAATACAACAGAAAGTATATTTTGGGCGAGCGCCATTATAGGTTCTACTTTTTTTGTCTTAAAGTTTTTCTTAAACCTTGCAGGAATGGGTGATTTTGATAGTGATGTTGAATTTGATGGAGGTGGAGAGATTGATGGAGAAGCGACGGAAAGTGCATTTAAATTTTTATCTTTAACTTCTTTAAGTGCCTTTGCAGGTATGTTTGGTTGGGGTGGTTTGGCTGCTTACAAAGAGTTTGGATGGGGAGTTGCTTCTTCTACTCTTTTTGCAGCAGTTGCAGGGTGTCTTATGATGTTTGTAACTACTTGGCTTCTTAAAAGTTTTAAACGTTTAGAGAGTGAAGGTGCAACGTTCAAAAAAGACGATCTTTTAGGGCAAGTCGCCAAGGTTTATCAAAAAATCCCAAAAGATTCTCAGGGAAAAATACAAATCACAGTCAATGGAATTTTAAGAGAAATAGAAGCCATTTCTGCCTCAGGTAAGGAAATTGAATCGTTTAAAAATGTAGAAATAGTTAAATGGGTAAATTCAGACTTAGTTTCAGTTAAGTTAATCACAGGAGAATAATTATGTTTAATTTTGTAATAATAATGGTTTTATTTGCAGTTCTAATATTTGTAACATTTTTATTGTTGATTCCAAAAATTTATGTAAGATGTCCGGGGAATAAAATTCTTGTTGTTCAAGGTAAAATTGGAAAAGGACAAGCTGTAAAGTGCTTGCAAGGTGGAGCAACAGTTGTTTGGCCAATTATTCAACAAGCAAATTTTCTTGATTTAACGCCTCTTACAATTAATATTCCTTTGCAAGGAGCTCTTTCTAATCAAAATATTCGAGTTAACGTACCCAGTACTTTCACAATTGCGATTGATATCGATCCAAACACTATGACAAATGCTGCTATTCGTTTGTTAGGAATGGATTCAACACAAATTGAGTCCATGGCGAATGAAATCATTTTTGGTCAATTACGTTTAACTATTGCATCTTTAAGAATTGAGGAAATTAATCAAGATAGAGAAAGATTTTTAGAAGCTATTAAGAATAATATTGATCCTGAACTTAAAAAAGTTGGGCTTACTTTGATAAACGTAAACATAACTGACATTACTGATGAGTCAGGATACATTGAAAGTATTGGTAAAAAAGCAGCAGCTACTGCAGTTAACCAAGCTAAAATTGATGTTGCTGAAGAAGAGAAAAAAGGTGAAATAGGTAAGGCTGAAGCTGATAAAGAAAGAAGAATTAGTGTTGCTAAATACAATGCCGAAGCTGTTGAAGGTGAAAACACTGCTAAAGCAAGCATTGCAAAGTTTGATGCTGACCTTGCAGAGCAAGAAGCTGAAGCTCAGAGACGAGGGCAAGTAGCAGAACAAAAAGCTGAAGGGTCAATTCAAGAAGAAAGAGCGAATGCAGAAAAACGTCGTCTTGAAGCAGAAGAGATTGTTCAAAGAGAAATTGATAAAAGAAAAATTGAAATTGCTGCAGATGCAGAGGCGCAAAAGAGAAGAAAAGTTGCGGAAGGTGAAGCCGATGCAATACTTTCAGTTAAAACCGCAACTGCTCAAGGTATTCAAAAGGTACTTGATGCAAAAGCAGGTGGTTATGAAAGTTTAGTTAAGGCGTGTAGTGACGATCCAAAAGAAGCAGCTTCAATGCTTATTGTTGAAAAGCTAGAAGATATAGTGAAACTTCAAACTGAAGCCATTAAGAATATAAAAATTGATAAAATTACAGTTTGGGATTCAGGAGATTCTAACAAGGGAAGTGCGACTGCAAACTTTATGAGCAATATGGTTAAATCTCTTCCAGCTTTGCATGATGTTGCTGGTATGGCTGGAGTTGAGCTTCCAAAGTACTTGGGAGATGTAACAAATGAGAATGAAGAAAAGCTTAAGAAGAATTTGACTGAGGATAGCTAATGGGCCTTTTGAAAAATAGAGCTATCCTGCTTTCCAGATCGCACATGCTCTCTCTCTCTGAGCTGCCGCCTTACTAAAATCACAAGTAAAAACAGATTATTACTAGGGTACTGCTGAATTGAGTAAAGGGACTGCTTTATGTAAATATCGTAGAGCCCTAGTTTTAGCTTAAATTTTCCAAAAGTCACTGCATCTAGACATAATCAAATAAATTGAGTTATTCTCATAGGATGAGTGATGAGGAAAAAGCCATAGAGATGTTTGTAGGGGGTTTGCTTTTAGATCAAAATACAGAAGCTCCTGTTGTAGTTCTAAAGGATGAATCAGATAAAGTTCATCTTCCTATTTGGATCGGAATGGCTGAAGCTACTTCCATTGCGAGTGCAATTAAGCAGTTAAATATGGGACGTCCTTTAACGCACGATCTAATGATAGCTATTTTTGAAGAAATAGGTGTGGTTTTGCAAAGAATTCTAATTACAGATCTAAAGGATTCGACATACTTTTCTGAGCTAGTACTCTCTTATGGAGATAAAGCTATGATTTTAGATGCAAGACCCAGTGACGCAATAGCGTTGGCTGTAAGAACTCAATCTCCTATTTTTGTGGCACAAAAGGTTTTAGATAAGGCGCAAGTTGCGTTTGATAAAGAATCAAAGGCTGCTAAAAAGAAAACAGCAGATTCTGGAGAAAAATTACCTGAGGAAGAAGAGTCTCTAGAGGGAATTAATACTGCAAACTTTAAAGATATTGATAAAGAACAGTGGTCTGAAATTTTAGAAGATTTAGATGAGGAAGATTTTAAGTATAAAATGTAAAATCTTTTTTACATAAGAAAAGATTTGAAAAAAATTATTTTGGAGTAGGAATGCAAACAGCAGGAATTGAAAACACAGAAGAAGCTAAGGATAAGTATAAAAAATCTCAGAAAAATAATGATATAGATTTTGATCTGCCTAAAAATGAGAAAATTAGAGAAACACTAAAAGAAGATCCGCTTTTAATGTTTTTTTGGAAAAATAGAAATTTAATCTTATGGCTTCTTATTATTGTACTAGGTTCTCTTTATGCTAAGAAAAGATTCAATGATTATTATCTTTCCGGTTTAAAGGATGCTACGGCAACTCTTACCGATTTACAGCAAAAAATCACTGAATATAGCGGTGAATTGGAAGCTTTAAAAAATGTTAGTGCGCGCGAAATTAAAGAAGAAGGGGAAACTAATGAAGCTATTGCCGAGCAGAAAGCTAAGCAAGAAGAGGAGCAGGTTAGTTTAAGTAAGAATATCGAAGATATTTCAGTTGCGATTAAAAATAAACTTTCGGCTTTAAAAACATACAAAAGTCCTTATCCAAAGCTTGCTAGTTCATATGAAGTATTATTTCTGCTAAAACAAAATCAAACAGATTACAAAGAGCTTCTTGCTAAAATTGATAAGTCTATTATAGGAGATGCTTCAATTGAAAATTCACTTTTCTCTGAATTACCGCTACTTCAAATAGCAAATATGCTTTTAGATACAGATGCTGGAAAGCAGGAAGGGTTTGATCTCTTAAAAGAACTGGCTAGTAGAGGGGCATGGGTTAATACAGCAGCCTCATTAGTTCTTTCAAGTGCTGCAAAAACTCCTGAAGAGAGATTGAGTATTAAACAAATAATTCAGGATATTATTGCTAAAGAACCATCTCAAACTGATTTACTAGCATCTGAGTTAGATAAGCTGTAGTCGGAAAGTTTTTTATGAATTTGTTTAGGCTTATGTATATGAGAGAGTTTTTTATCTTATTGCTTACTCTTTCTCTAGTAAGCCCTCTTTTCTTAGAGGCTGAGAGACCTAATATTTTGCTGATTGTTACTGACGATCAATCGTATGATTATGGTATTCCTCTTTCTGATTATATGCCAAAAACAAAGGCTAGGATATTTGATGAAGGTGTAAACTTTTCAAAAGCCTATGTTACGACGTCAAATTGTTGTCCTAGTAGATCTAGTATTTACACTGGAATGTATGCTTCGAGACATGGAGTGATAACAAATTATAATCGTTTAAAAAAGAAAACTGTGATAGCTAGGCTAAAGAATGCTGGTTATTTTACAGGTATTGTTGGTAAGTACTTAAATTCCTGGCCTTATAAAAGAAAAAGAAAAGAATTTGATCGTTGGTATGTACCAAAAAGACATACCCTTTATTTTGATCCACCTTTTAATGTTAATGGAAATCTCGTAAATGTTGAAGGATATCAAACTTATATAGTTAGAGATTTTACCTTGAGTTTTCTCGATGAAGCAGCTGAACAGTCAAATCCTTTTTTCTTTATTATGTCTACTGCAGCACCTCACAATCCATACGATCCTGCGCCTGAGGATATTGGTAGATTTAACGATTTGGTTTATAGACCTCCTAATTATAATTCTCACTGGGCTGGAAAACCAAAGTGGATTAAGAACTTACCGACTAGGCCTTTATCTCAAGCAAGAAAAATACTTTTAGATAGAGTCTATAGAAGACAACTTGAATGTTTGTTGTCGGTTGATAGATCGATAGATGCTGTTTTAACTAAACTTGAGAGTAATAATCAACTTGAGAATACGGTTATCTTTTTTATTTCAGATAACGGTTATTTGCTAGGCCAATTTTCACTTGATGCAAAGCAAAATGTGTATGAAGGTGCAATTAGAGTTCCTTTTGCGGTAAGATATC
>CALJRW010000161.1 GCA_937976335.1 uncultured bacterium
GAAGTTGTATCTTTTGCTGAGGTTTTTGAGAAATTTAACTCTAAATTATCTCAAAAACTGAAAAATAATTGCTTCAATACTTTAAATTCAAAGTTTTAAATTTTATCTATCAGATTTTAGAGGTTTTAAGTAAGTCTCAAAATAAGTATTAATATTTGTTTCATAAGAGAGTACCTCAAAATGTTAAAATTTTACGAGTTTAAGATGTTAAAGATTAAAAAAAGTTTCATTAAATTTTTGTTATCTTAGAATGTGCTGTTTTACTTATTATATAGTGAGTTTTATAGATGAAGAGTAGAAAGCTCAATATTTATAAAAACTCGCTATACCGTCGGCTTGTCTTCCAAAGCCTTGACGAAGGAGGGAGGGCAAGCAAGATAGCCACTTTCTCTAGAAAACAAGAAAAATAAAAAAAACTATTCGAACTCACTATAGTTAAGACAGAAAGTTGAAAAAGATCCACCAATATATGAGGAACAACTAAGAGAGAAGTTCTATTCATATAAAAAACTTAGAAATGTAGAATCTGAATTGTTAATATTAAACTAGTAAAAATAAGGACTAAAATATAGCAATTGAAAAATAAATCATTAGTATCCTACTAACTCCACATACGCATTCCCTATTTGTTTATTTTTCTGATAAACTATAGATCTCCCTTCAAAATAATGAATGCCAGTAGAATCTGTAGAGGAAAGTTCTTGATTTTCCACTGTAGGCTTTACAATTAGTTCTAGATTGGGCTCTTTTAACATAATTTTCCAACTTGAAGGGTAGCTTATACCAGTCTTTTTACTTTCCCACGAAGTCAGTTTTTCTATCTTGAAATTTTCTTTCTTTAAAGGCTTTGCTTTACCATATTCATCAATAAAAGTACCAGAATAAAACTTATCAGCCCCTCTAACTTCAAAAAGCATAATTTCTCTATTATCATCAAGTTGTATTGCAAACCAATCCCATCCAAGTTCTCTGAGCTCTTTATGCTGTTGTAAAACTTCATGATCTAGCCAAGCATTTCCAATTACTTTTTTAGTTTTATTTTTTATTTTTATATGTCCTTCTACACTCAGCCTACTAAAGCTATAGTAATATGAAGCCATTAGTGGATTTTTATACTTTATTGAATACCCATTTTTACCGTGCAGCACAGCAGGTTTGGTATTATTTAATTGTAAATTAATAGAAATATTATCTTTCTCATTTTTAGCCTTGGCAATGATTTCTTTAGGAGACATTTTTAAAATCCAATCTTTAATCCAAACATTCAATTTATCTTTCTCCGCTCCTGATTCCCCTGCAATAGGCCTCGAAATTACTTGATCGTAATAAAACTTTTTCCCATAGTCGTCAGTAAATGCAAAGTGAGCAATATAAATCGAATCTGTTCTAAAAGGAGATTTTGACTTATGCTTGGTTACTCCTATTCTAAAGAAAGTGAGTTGAAAACCGAAAGTTTCTTCCTCAGAACGTAAATGACCAGTTAGGTACCACCACTCATTTTTAAAATCTTTATGCGCCCCATGGCTCTCAGGAAAGTTAATTTTCCTAGCAGGTATAACTTTTAGATATTCTTCAGAGCAAAGCGGTGATGAAAAAATAAAAATCAAAAATTGAATTAAAACTAAAAATCTATACATTTCTTAAATATCTCGTAATATTTTTATTTCTATTTTTTAAAACTGGCAAGAGAGATGTGATTGAAGAGAAAATAATAAAAAGAAAAGCGGTATAAAGCCAAAGCTTAAAAGGGAAATTATACTCAATGCTCCAGCCAAAAAATATTTTATTTACATGAAAAACTAAAACATATGACAATAAAAATCCAAGTAAAAAAGACATTAGTATAGAAGTTATCGACAGAGTAAAACACTCAAATAAAGTGCTTACTAGAGAGGACCTAAAGTCACAGCCAATAGCTTTCAATATTGCCAACTGCCTCCTTTTTTCAATATACATAATTAAAAAATAGTTTAATACAACTGCAAGTGATAAAAAAATTGAAATAATTTGCATAGCATATGTTATTTTAAAAGTTTCATCAAAAACTTTTAGTGCACCATTTCTTAATTCTTTATTATTTTTAATTTTAAAATTATACGTAGAATATTCAGATTTTAGTATTTGACTTAGGACATTAGTATTTGACTTATCTTTTAAATAAACTGCAAGTCCTCTAGGTTTATCTTTTAAAAATATTTGCTCATATTTTTTTAAATCTATAGCAATCGATCCTTCTTCACTTGAATAATCTTGAAATATAGCTCCTACTTTTTCTTCATATTTTTTACTTTGATAATAGAAGGTTAATACATCTCCAATTTTTACATTATGTTTATTACTAAAAGGCTCAGAAATAAATGCGCCATTACTATTACTATAATTTAAAAAATTAATTGAAGATTGAGAAAAGCTAAATCCTTGAAGGTTCACAAAGTTATCTTTAAACTTTACTTTGCTTTCATATATTGGATATACCGCTTTTACTTTTTTATTGTTTTCCAAAAAATTAAATATTTGAATGCTTATATAAGAATCGTTTTTATTCTCTCTAGTTGAGGGAGCGCTTATATATAAATCAGCAGGAGTTACCTTATTCAGCCAAGTAACAACAGTTGTGCGAAAACTTGTTATCATTACTGAAAGTCCAAAAAACATCCCTAAAGAAAGCACAACGCCCATCACAACAATAGAACTACGAAATATATTAATTTTTATTTCAGCATCTGCTAGCAAAGTGTGATATGAAAAAATTTTAGAAAAAAACTTTTTACAAAGATGACTAATCAAAAGTAAGACACTAGGACAAATAAATAAAATTCCCAAAATTAGAATAAATAACATTAGGAACATCCAAATATTATTATTAAGATATTTCACTTGCATAAAAGACAAAGAAAATAGTGTAAGAAAAACACCGATATAGAAAAAAATACTTATCTTTTTTTTATACTTTAAATTATATGTAAAAAAACGAATATTTTCATACGGCTCTACTTTAAAAGAATAAAATATCGATTCTAAACTGCCCAAAAGCGAAACTAGTATACTCAGTAAGAAAACTATCAATAAGTTTTCGTAACCAAGGCTTCCAGAGGTTGGAAGAGTATAAGTGTAAAGGGAGTTTATCGTTGTATTTACAAATCTTATACTAAATGATGAGAGCAGAAAGCCTATTGGTAAGGCTAAAATTGCAGAAATTAAGCCAAGTACTATATTTTCAATTAAAACTAAGATTGCAATTTTTTTCTTAGATAATCCTAAAGCTATTAGCGTACCAATATCTTTGCGCCTAGAAACTATTAAATAAGTACTAAGATTATAGAGTAGTAAGATAGCAATAAACAGAGAAATCGTAGATAAGAATTGAAGATTCAATCTAAAAGATTTTGTTAATTGTAGCTTATGTTTAACTAGTTCATATTTATCATTTACAACATAAGCTTTTCCAACAATTTTTTCTATCTCTTTTTTAGCAAAATTTAAATTTATATTTTTCTTGATTTCAATATCTATGTAATCAATTTGGTTAAATTCTTCAAATAGTTCTTGATAGTTAGCTATATCAAGTATTATGAAACTATTTTCACTTTCAATTTTATTACTGATTTTTAATTTTCTAATCTTAGAATTAATAATTAAGCTTATAGAATCTGTAAAATCTAAGTCAAAAGTACTACTAATTAAGCATGTGCCAGGCTGCAGTAAAGCATTTTGCTTCTTCTTATCTTTATGAGAAACGCTATTAACTTTTTCACTTAACAGGTCATATGCATATAAGCGAAATAATTTCTTATCTCCATTAGTCTTAATTGCAAATACATCTTTTTCATATCTTGGATTAACTAACTTAAAATACTTACTTTGCTTTAACTTTAAAAAAAGATCGTGCGTTACATTGCTTCCCACTCTAAGAGTTCTTTCCTTAATGAAATTTTCAAAAGAACTCTCAAACCCCCTAACTGCTACATCATTAGATATTTTTATACTTAAAAAAACTGCCAAGCCAATCGCCATAGAAAAAATTGCGATGACAATTTTCAAAAAATTTGCCCTATAAAACTTAAATGAATAATTATAGAGTAAATTAAAAATTTCTTTCATTTAATTTCTTTTAACTTTTCCGTCAAAAAGTTCTAAAACAAAATCGCAATCTTTTGCCAATTCTATGTCATGGCTGACTATAAAAGTAGTTAGCTCAATTTCTTTCGTAATTGAGTTTAAAAGGCTCATCACTTGCTCACTGCTAGATCTGTCTAAATTACCTGTAGGTTCATCTGCCAGCAAAAGTTTAGGATCATTAATTAAAGCTCTTGCAATAGCTGCGCGTTGAAGCTCTCCACCAGAAACTTGAAAAGGATACTTATTGACTACATTTTTAATTTTAAGTTTTTTTGCTAAGTTTAAGGCCTTAGTTTTACTATTTTTGTTTAAAGCAATTTGAGCAGGCAAACTTATGTTTTCAAGCAAGGTGAGACTTGGCAAAAAGTTAAAAAACTGGAAAACTATTCCTATATTTAAAAGTCTAAAGTTAGACATAGCAGAGTCAGAGAAATTACTTATATCTTGCCCGTCAAAAATGACTTCTCCTTTATCAGCT
The DNA here is from genome assembly GCA_937976335.1 of uncultured bacterium. GTDB lineage: Bacteria > Bdellovibrionota_C > UBA2361 > UBA2361 > CALJRW01 > CALJRW01. The sequence goes on from CALJRW010000161.1 coordinate 4,598, forward strand.
CTTTCAAGTCCACTAATAATATTTAATAAGGTACTTTTGCCAGATCCACTGCTTCCAACTAAAGCATAAGATTTTCCTAGGCTCAATTCTAAATTGAGTTCATCTAACAAGGTTTTTGATTTTACAAACTCTTTCGAAATCTTTTTTAAAGAAAGCATAATATTGTTAACTTAAATTTTACTTAAACCTCCATCTACAGAAAAAACTTGTCCTGTAATCCATGAAGATTCCTCCGTAAGTAAAAAACGTGCCATTTTTGATATATCTTGAACTTTACCAATTCTTTTTAATGCATGCTTTGAAATTGCATTCTCCAGTATTTTTGAATTTGTTACTAAATCCTTAGCAAGCGGCGTATTCGTTAAAGATGGAGCAATAACATTTACTCTCACAGTTGGAGCAAGTTCTGCAGATAAAGACAAACTAAGCCCTTCTAAAGCAGCTTTGACTGAACCCACAACAGTGTGAAAACTCATGGCCCTTATAGTAGCAACTGTTGAAAAAAGTACTATTGAAGAATTCTTACTTTTTTTAAGTGCTGGTATCGCTATTTTTAAGTTTTTAATCGCACCATAAAAATTAACTTGAAAAGCGTTTTCAAAATCTTCCCTTTTACTTTGTAAAAATGGCTTAAGCACGATAGAGCCTGGGAGATAGGCAAAACCACTTAATTCGTCGATTCCTAAATCTTGAAGCGAAAATTCATCATTAATTGCATCATACGAATGCCATTTTAAATTTTGTTTATTCTCATTTTCAACCTCAGTTTTTGATACTACATGAACAAAGTTATCTTTATCTTTTAATAATTCAGAAACAATCCCTGAACCTATTCCATAGCTACCACCAATTAATAAAAAATTTTTCAAATTTATTCTCCAGTTTCTATGACAGAAAAATTAAGCTTTTAGTATAAAGCTATTTTTTTAAAAGACTACTAGATAACACTTTATTTATATAGCAATTGAGATTTACTGAGTTTTTTTGATTTTAACATATCTCAAAAACTTTATTAGCTATAACTCAGATAGGCTTTCAACGTATTTTTTTTTCAAACACTTTATATATCTTTAAACATAAATTTTCAACATACTTAAATCATTGCAATTTTAATCTTGACTGCTAATTAACAGATTACTATTTAAATTATAACTATAATATTTAAAATCATTTAGAAGCAGTCAACTCTGAACTGATGAATGGGATGATAGACAGTAAGTAAATATACACAGTTAGAATTAATTTATCTACGACAAGCCTATTGTCACCGTGTATAGTTATGTTAACTTATATAAAAGTAAGACTGCCTAACAGTTTTTTTATTATACTTTTTATAGCGTGTTTCATGTCAAGTGCTTCTATATCAAATACTTCACTAAAAAAATTTTTTTTATATCTTTATTTTTTTATTACACTTAGCTCTCTTAGCATTGCTCAGAATATAGAAAACGAGATCATTTTCGGAAAAAGTTTATCTACTAAAAATGCTGATACAACTCCTATTATACTTGGCTTTGAAAACAGATCTGACACAAATCAAACTACAGAAAAGGATACAAAAAAAAATCTAGACTGTATCATTTTAAAATTCAAAGCTGATAGCAATAGTTTTAATCATATTAAATCAACACTAGATAATAACACAAAAATAACCAGTAAAGCACTAATTGACTCTTTTAGCTCTTCACTGGATAGTAATTCCAGTTCTGTATTTTTCGAAAATCCTCCAAAAATAAAAACTATTAGTAAATTATTGAGTAGAATAAATAAAAACTCTAGAACTGCTAAAAAAATCGAAAAATCAATAGTTATTAAACTTGAAGATCCAACTACAATAGAAAAAGCACTCGAGTATTATAACAACTTACCTCAAATAGAATCTGCGTCTATTAACTATGTTTATCAATCCTTAAACACTTCTTCGGATCCTTTCTTTGATCTGCAATGGTCTATGGACATTACTGGAATTGAACAAGCTTGGGAAATTACTAAAGGAAATTCAGAAACTATTATTGCTATTATTGACACAGGTGTTGATTACTCACATGAAGATTTAGTTGATTCAATGCTTGGAGATTGCTCGGCCGGCTCTTGTCCAGATGGAACTGGTTACGATTTTACTGATCAATCTAGTTCATGTAGTGAAGGCGATTGCATTGGAGTAGATTCAAATCCTAGCGATGATGTTGGTCATGGAACTCACGTCGCTGGGATTGCAGCTGCGGCTAATGCGAATAGTCTTGGAATAGCAGGCGTGTGTCCAAAGTGTAAGATTATGCCAATTAGGGCAGGCAGCATAAATGGATTTGAGCTAGACGATCTTACAAATGCAATTATTTATGCTGTTGATAACGGCGCCAATGTTATCAATATGAGCCTAGGAGGTCATTTCAACCCCGATCCTAGTTTTTTAATAGCAATTAATTATGCCCTAGATAACAATATACCTATTATAGCCGCGGCAGGAAATAACAACAATAACATCCCTGTTTTCCCAGCTGGTCTTGATGGGGTTATTTCTGTTGCATCCACTGGACCAAATAATGAAAAGAGTGTTTTTTCAAACTATGGAGCAAGTGTCGATATAGCTGCTCCAGGTGGCAACGATGTAATAAAAAATGATCAAGATTTTTCAAAAAGTATTATCAGTACCCTTCCTAATACAGGTGTATTTTCAAATGAACTTGGCTATGGATATGCTCAGGGAACTTCCATGGCAAGTCCATTTGTTGCAGGTGCTGTGGGTTTACTTTTATCTCATAAGCCTAATTTAAATCTTACTCAGATTAAGGATATACTATTTCGTTCTGTCAGAAATCCTGGAGAAACTTCAAGATATATTGGTCGAGGAGTTATAGATTTAACAACTTTACTGACAAATCAAACTAGCAGTGTAGAATTAGAATTAAATTCGCCTTTTGCAAATCAGTATGTTGACGATAGTTTTTTAGTAAAAGGCGTAACAAACGCAGAAAGACTCGAATTTTATATCAACCAGGGATTATATCCTTCAAATTGGGATTTAGTAGATTCGATAAATCTAAGCGTAAGTGATAATTTTGAAAAAACACTTAATATTTCTAATATTGATAATAATAGTGATTTTTCCTTAAGAGTTGTTGCAATTAGTGGAACTGATATTCAAATTGAGCATGTAAGAATGCGACATCAATCTGACATTAAGTCAGGTTGGCCTAGAAGAGTTAATCATGATGCTATTATTGGATTACAAGCTGCGGATCTTGATTTAGATGGACAACAAGAAATTATAACAGTTTCAAAATCTACTGCGTGGTTAAGTGATGCGCAAATTCATATTTTAGATTCAGATGGCAATACCTTACCTGGCTGGCCTAGATACATAAGAGCTATTAATAATACAGGATGCATTGCTATAGCTGATATTGATGGAATACCTGGAGATGAGGTAATAGTTTCTGCCTATAATAGAAATGCTAGAGCAGGTGAGCATCTAAATGAGATTCAAGTGTTTAAGAAAAACGGAGATAGGATAGATTCTCCTATTTTTCCAGATAGAACTTTTTCTATCTCTTCTCATTGCCCTTCAATTGTTGATTTAAATGTAGATGGGGAAAATGAAATAGCCATTAGCAGTCTTTTTCAGCTAGGATCAGATGACGGAAGTAATCCTAATACTTACTATCCTTCAAGGTTGTTTATATTTAAAGATGACTTTGCACCCTTTTCTGGTTTCCCATATTCATTTGGTAACCATATTTCAAACATGGTCCTTGGTCATACTACAAATGCAGATATTGATGGAGATGGTTTTCCTGAGTTAATAACACCTAGTACCTTAGGAGGGAAAGTTAATATTGTTGATAGTTTAGGAAGAAGCAAACCTCAATTCCCCTTAGATTTTAATATTCCAACATCTGCTAATAGTGGCGCTGTCATCGGAGATTTAGATAATGATGGAACACTAGAAATAGTAACACTAATTGGGGAGCAAATTTACGTTTTAAAAGCTGACGGCAGCATTCTTCCAGGTTGGCCACGTCCAATACCCGTTAGTGACAACGTTGAACAAAGAGAAGTCTGGACACTTGAAAGATCTTATAGAATCTTGCCTGGAACTGGTTCTGTAGTTCCTGCTTTAGCTGACATAGATAATGATGGAAAGCTGGATATCATAGTAGGTTCAGCTTATATGAGCGATCTAGCTGTGTTTGATCATTTAGGCAATACTATTTTTAGAACACTACCTCCAGTTAAGGAAGGGTTTTCGGGACTTACTAAGCTAATAGTTGATAATCAAACTAACGTTGCCCCTTCACCTTTAGTTGTTGATGTTGATGGGGATGGAGAACTTGAAATTCTTCAAGCAGCTAACCATCAAACTGAAATTTATGCATATAATTTAGATGGTTCTATTGTTAACGCTTGGCCAAAACAATTTACAACTGTAGATTACTACGGACCTCAAAGTAGTCCTATTGTTTCAGACCTTGATAACGATGGTGTTAAGGAAATTATTTTAGGCACTTCTGATGGTTATATATTTGTTTGGAAATTAAAACCTTCTCCTTTAGAAAACAGTGCTCCTTGGCCAAGTCACTTAGGAAACTCTAAAAATACAGGCGAATATACTCCAACAAATTTTTGTGAAAACAGTAGCATAAAGACATATCCAGGCTTATGTGGTTGCAACCTTTTAGATGAAGACCCAAATTGTTACGACTGCGCTGGCACGCCACTAGGGGAGAAAAAAGTTGACAATTGCGGAGTTTGTGGGGGAGATGGATCAACATGTATTCAAAACGGTGATAATTCTGGAAGCTGCCTTGATTATGATATCTCAAATGAAAAATCTCAATTAGTTAAAAGAGTTAAAAAAATAAATCAAAGCTGCGTAAAGCTTGGTAAAATGCTAAAAAGAGATTGTAATTTAAATAGAAAAAAAAGAAAAAAGATTCAAAAACTCATTAATTCTTGTAAAGCAAATAGAGCACTAGGAGAAAATTACATTGCAAATATTCCACATCAATACAAAACCTGTGATAATTCAAGCTGCTCTACTGTAACATACAATGAAAATTTAGCTCTTTTTAATAACTCATTAGGAAAGATTTTTAAAGCAGGTAAAAAATTAAAAAAAAGAATTCTTAGCTGTAATTTTCAAACTGAACAACTAAATAACGTAAACAAAAATACAAGAAAAGCGAAAAAATTATTCAAGAAATCTATAACTATTAGCAATTCGATTGCTTTTGCTTCGAATATTGAGGGTGATTGTTAAACAGATCTGTTTAAATTATCAACTTTAGTACTCCTTATTCTATAGTCACCGATTTTGAGTTTTTCCTAAAAACTTAAAATTTTGGTGATGAGTGAGGCTTTGGCTTTAGCCAAATCGAACCAATAAAACCGCATATACCCAACGACATTTAGTGCAAACCTACATGCCAAAGGCATCTTTTCTTAAAGTTGCCGTCTTCACTACTGGCCTAAACGACTCCGCACTTTCTCTTGAAACATCCATTATGTTTATTTTTTTTCGTTCTTTAGATTCTCGTATTTGAGCACTCACTACACCACCATCTATCGATGTGGTTACAACCAAATCAAACTTACGGCCATATATTTCAAAATCTGGCTTTAGTAAACGACCGCATGAATATTTAGCAACCTCTAATCCATTTACTGAAACTAAGACCTCACGAACCCCAACAGATAAATCAAGAGAAAATAGTTTTTTTGTAAAAACAGAATAAGCAATTTCTGAATTTTGAGTTACTTCTAAAAGTATCTCGTCTTTCTTATCCATGTCTACCAAATTTGCAGAGATAACTCCTTCATCGTTTGCTTCAATAGAAATTTGCAAACGATAATCTTGATAAGCAACTATTTCAACATGTCCATCATTTGTATCAAATTCACTAACTTCAGTATCAAAAACCACTGCTCCATTAATGCTCATCGCAACTTTATTTAGTCAGCCCTGAGAAAGTAAAAAGAGCAAAGAAAAGAATAATCTAGATGGCAGAAGAGGGTAAAAAGTAGTAATTTAAAAACCAGAAAAGTTAAATTATATAAAAAAAGCTGGTTTTTAATTATGAAAAATAAAGAAGA
>CALJRW010000162.1 GCA_937976335.1 uncultured bacterium
GTTGGGTATATTTACGTAATAGCATTTGTAGGCGAAATTAAAAATTCAAATTTAAAATATGGCACTTAAGAAAATAGGCAAATACGAAATTATAAGCACACTTGGTAGGGGTGCTATGGGCCTTGTCTACAAAGCTCGAGATATGGAGCTAGATAGAATTGTTGCATTAAAAACTATACGAAAAGTAGAGACTTCCAAAAAAAATCAAAATCGTTTTGAAAGGCTTTTTTTAGAAGCAAGATCAGCTGGAAAATTAAGACATCCAAACTTAATTACTATTTTTGATATTCAAATAGATAATAAAGAACCTTTCATCGTAATGGACTATGTAGATGGACATACGCTTGATAAATTAATTAAAGATCAAAGCTTAGCTGATGTAAAAAAAGTACTAAATATATTGAAACAACTTGCTGATGGAATAGACTACGCTCATGAACAAAAAGTTCTTCATAGAGATTTAAAGCCAAGTAATATTATAGTTGATAGTAAAGAAAGAGCATATATTCTAGACTTTGGTGTTGCAAAACTCTTAAACGCTGATTCAGGTTTTAGTTTGTTTTCCAAAAAAGATACGGTAAGTGGGACTCCTAGCTATATGTCTCCTGAACAGATAAAAAATGAAAGCTTAGACTCTACTAGTGATTTATTCAGTTTTGGAATTGTAGCATATGAAATGATTTCAAGAAGAAGACCTTTTCAAGGAACAAGTCAAACTGAAGTAATGGAAAATATTTTAGAGCAATCAACAAAGAATATAACTGATTTTATTGATTTGCCTGAAAGTATAAATTTAGTTTTTGAAAAAATACTTTCAAAAGATCCTAAAACTCGCTACAAAACAGCTAGTGATTTTTATAGCTCTTTAGAAGCTCAAATTAATAACACTAAAGTAAACTATAAAAGCCAATCTCATGATATAAAAAAAGAAGTTACGGAAGATACAGATACAAATATTGAGCAAGTGGTACTAGCTGAAGAAACGCTAGATACTATAGTTAAAAAAAATGTTAAGATACCTTTTTTAAATATAGTTCTTCCCTTAGCTGTTTTTGGCATTATTGGTATAATTTTTACTTTTTTTAAATCAAGTAAACCGATAATAGTAGAAAATAAAACTAATAGAATAGAAGAAACATATTCTTCAAATCAAAAGCAAGTAATTGAGAAAAAACTTACAAATTCTTTTTTAGATAAAAGCAATGAAGAAATTCTAAGCGTTCTTAAAATTGATAATAAAGATATCATGTCTGTCTTAGAAGCTCTAAGAGAGGGAGAAAATAGAAAAATCCCTAACTTTTTTGAATCTTGTACATTACTTTTAGAACATGATTCACATTTTGTAAGAGGTGAAGCAATTAAAATCCTTGAAAGATTAAATGACCCTAGAGCTCAAGAAAAATTAATATTAATGCTGAAGGACTACGATCCTGCTGTAAGGATATACACTGCAGAAGCCTTAGGTAATTTAGGATCAACTAAAGCTACTACTTATCTTGAAAATTTAGTTAAGACTGAAAGAGATCCTAAAGTCAAAAAAGCATTCGCTAGGGCTTTGAATAAGATTTTAGGTTATTGATATAAATGGAGCCTCACTCCACTTATATCAATAACCTACCCTGAGCGAGAGCGAGCAACGCGAGCGAAGTCGAAGGGTTAGCAACCTAAACCGAATAAAAATAAGCTGACAGTTGGGAATTCAATCCTGATGGAAGTCTTGTTTTATAAACTAGATAGTAACTAAGAAAACTCCAGTAACTCTTCAACTCTAGAAACTCCCAACTCCAAGAAAAACACTTAGCACTCAAACAATCCCAATACTTACCTCCGACCACGCGCAGAACCAGATCGCCCCTTAGACATACCACATGAACTTGAATTTTTCCCTCTAGAAGATGCCTTATTCCCTCCAAATCTTCTTTTAGACTTTCTACCAGATCCACCACCAGTAGTTCGTCCTCGACCTCTAGCACCGTTTCTTCTCCTACTTCTTCCTTTCTTACTTACTGGTGCAGATTTATCAAACTTAGAAAAAGGCAAAGACAAATCATTTAATTCAAATTTAAACGAAGTCACATTCTCAATTTTTCTAATTTCTCTAAACTGTTTTGTAGAAGCAAAAGTTATTGCTCTTCCTGCTTTGCCAGCTCTTCCAGTTCTTCCTATTCTATGAACATAGTCTTCTGCTGCCTGAGGGAGATCGTAATTTATAACTAACTCAACATCAGAAATATCAATTCCGCGCGCTGCAATATCAGTTGCAACTAAGACTTGAAACTTACCAGTTCTAAAACCATCAATAGCTCTTTTACGTTGTCTCATTGAGCGATCTGAATGCAGCTCAACAGACTCAAAACCCATTTTATAAATTTTGTTAGCTAGTTTTGCTGTTCCAATTTTTGTTTTAGAAAAAACTATCGTAGAGCCAGAAGTGTTTTTTAATATTTTTTGTAAGATTTTCACTTTTTCTGCTACTTCAAGAATACATAGTTCTTGCGTAATCATATCAACACTTGTTCCTTGCTTTGTAACTTCAACTTCTTCTGGATTTCTAAGGTTGTCGTTAATAAGCTCTCGAACTTGTCTCGGCATAGTAGCTGAAAATAGTAAAATCTGCCTATCTAGTGGTAAGAGAGATAAAATATACTTAATTTCAGGAGCAAAACCAATGTCAAACATCCTATCGGCTTCATCTAAGACTACAGTTTTACAATTTTTTAAATTAAATGATTTTCTATTTAAATGATCTCTTAACCTACCTGGAGTTGCAATAACAAGCCTCGGTTTGCGTTTTAATTTTTCAAGTTGACGTCTAATAGGAATGCCTCCAACTAGTATTACAGAACTTAACCTTGAAGGAAGACAATCAACAAAATTTCGTATTGCTTCTTCTACTTGATAAGCTAGTTCACGAGTTGGAACTATTATCAAAGCTTGTTCAGTATTACTTAATAGTTTTTGAACAACAGGTAAGGCAAATGCCAAAGTTTTTCCAGTTCCAGTTTGGGCAATTCCAATTATATCTTTTCCTTTAAGAGCAACTGGAATAGCTTGTTCTTGAATCTGAGTAGGGGTAGTAAATTTGCGTTTTTCTAAAGCTTTATTAATTTCATCAGTAATGCCAAGGTTAGAAAACTTAGATTTGCTATTAACATCGTCTAAGTTAAGAACCTCATCTAGCGTCATAGCCGTACTATTGGTATTTTTCATATTTTTTCTCCTGAGCGCAGAAGTAAAAGCATAATGGAGTTGAGGCATACAGAATCGCATACAGAAACACAGTATTTACAAAATTAATTGTAAAAGTACCATCCAAATCCTTCTTAGCTAATTACTTATGTAAGACAATAACTAGCTCTCAAGTGACAAATATGCAGATGTAAGATAGCGATTGATTGCAGCTACTTTTTAGTAGCTTGAGAAATAATACAGTTATTTAGAATTTTGTCAACTTTTTTTAATGATTTAAGGATATTACGCTATTTCAACCCGAATATTAATTTTACTCATTAAACAAACAAACTTAGTAAATTTTAATTCTTATAACTTTTATTGTAGTATTCATTTTGATGTCTTTTGATAAATTTAAACTAAAAAAGCTACTTAAATTCATGCTCTTAATTGCTATAATTTCTTCCTGCTCGAATACTAAAAAACAATATTTTCTTGAAGATACTCAGATTGAAACAGAAGCTCTAAGTATGCACGAACATATAGTTGGCTACAGAGGTGAAACCTTAGCCTTAATTGCTCATTGGTACACAGGAGAAACTGCAAATTGGAAAGTAATTAGAGACGTTTCTAATATAGATATATACAATATAGAGATAGGGGATATAATAAATATACCTTTCGAACTTATTACAAATTACGACCCTCTTCCAAAAAGCTTAGTTGATAAATGGGTACAAAAAGAAAAAGAGGCCTTGTCAGCTATAGAAGCAGCAGAAGAAACTACTAGTGAAACTCTGCCACTTACTAAAGCTGTAGAAAAAAGTATTGAAGATAAACCTATAGTTAAAGCTAAGCCAACTAATCCTGAAAAAGCTATAACTGAAATTAAGATTGAAAATAGCCCTAGTATTCAGAAAAACACTAAAAAACTAGAAAAAGAAAAAGTAGGTCTTGATTCTAGTGCTATAAAAAAGGAAATCCCTAAAGAAACAGTAGTAGAAAAAGAAATCAAAACAGTGCTAGAACCAAAAAAATCTCGTGACGATTATTTAAAAGACATTCTTAAAACTAAATAATTATGAGTAAATATTTATCAAACATTGCTGTCTTCCCAGGCTCCTTTGACCCTTTCACAAAAGGTCACTTAGATATAGTTTCTAGAGCAGTTAACTATTTCGAAAATGTTCATGTTGCTGTGATGAATAACCCTTCGAAAACAAATGCTATGTTTAGTGTTGAGGAAAGAATAAACTTCATTAAAGATTCAACAAGCAAAATAAGCTCAAAACTTACTATAGGAAACTTTTCTGGTTTGTTAGTTGACTACCTAAAAGAAAATAATGCTGGAGTAATTATTCGTGGCCTCAGAGCAACTAGTGATTATGATTATGAAGCACAAATGGCCTTGATTAATAAAAAATTAGATAATAATGTAGAGACGTTTTTTATGATGGCTGGAGAGAAAAATTCATATATTAGCTCAAGCGCTGTCAAACAAATAGCGCCTTTAGGAGGAGATCTTTCTCAGCTAGTTCCAAAGGAAGTAGAAAGTTATATCAAAAAAAAGTTTGATTTAAATTAAAGATAAAAATTATGAGTAAATACCTAAATAAGCTTTCAAGTAAGCTAAAACCAAGCGCAACTTTAAGCGTAAAATCAAGAGCTTCACAGTTAAAAAGAGACGGTGTTTCTGTGATTGATTTGAGCGCAGGCGAGCCAGACTCAGATACTCCAGAACATATTAAGGAAGCGGCCATAAAAGCCCTTAAAGACGGTAAAACTAAATATGTTCCTGTTCCAGGTATTCCTGAACTTAGAGAAGCAATAGCAGCTAAATTTACCTCTAAAAATAACATTCCAACATCTCCTGCTGAAACAATAGTTACAAATGGAGGGAAGTCATCTCTTTATTTAGCATTAAGAACTTGTATTGAAGAAGGGGATGAGATTCTTGTTCCTACACCATATTGGGTAAGCTATCCTGCAATGATTGAAATTGTTGGAGGAAAACCGGTTTATATAAAAACTACTACCGATACAAGATACAAAATAACAGTTAAAGATCTTGAAAAACATATCACAAATAAAACCAAAGCAATCTTAATAAACAGTCCTTCAAACCCAACTGGCTCTGCATACACTAAAGATGAGCTGCATGCTCTAGGCAGTTACCTCTTAGAGAAAAATATTCTTATTTTTTCTGATGAAGTATATGAAGAACTTGTTTTTGATGATTTTGAGCAATATTCAATTGCATCACTTTTTCCAAATGACTTAGATAATTTTATCACTGTCAATGCATTTTCAAAAACTTGGTCTATGACTGGCTGGAGAGTAGGGTATACGAGAGCTCCTGAAAAAATCATTTCTGCAATGAGTAAATATCAAGGACAGCTATCTTCTAACGTTAATAGTATTGCTCAATACGCTGCCCATGCGGCACTTACTGGACCACAAGATTTTTATGAAGAACTCAAAAAATCTTTCCAAAAAAGAATGAACTTAGGAGATGAGATAATAAAAGAAATTAATGGAGTAGACCTTCATTTCAAACCAAGCGGAGCGTTCTTTCTTTTTCCAAGAATCGACGAGCTAGTTAAACAATCTAGCAAACTTCAAGAATGCGAAAATCCTTCTATGCTCCTAGCAGAAAGCTTATTGGACGAAAAAATAGCTACTGAAGGCTGCCTTGCTTTAGTTCCTGGTCTTCCTTTTGGAGATGATATGTCAATTAGAGTTAGCTATTCTAATTCAGAGGAAAATATTAGAGAAGGCCTTAAAAGATTGAAAGTTGTTTGTGAGAAGCTAATCGATGCCTAAAGAAACGTAACAACTTTATTTGACTACAAAGATTTAACATTCTATACAGTAATTTAAACTAGGAGAACAAATTATGACTACTGAAAAAACACTTTCAATTATCAAGCCTGACGCGACAGAGAAAAACGTAATTGGCAAAATTCTTACAAGATTTGAAGATAATGGCTTAAAAATTGTAAATGCTGTTATGAAAACTTTAACTAAAGAAGAGGCTGAAGGCTTTTATGATGTTCATAGAGAGAGACCATTTTTTGGAGAACTTGTTAATTATATGACAACTGGAAGAGTTCTTGTAACTGTTCTTGAAGGAGAGGGAGCAGTTGCTCTAAATAGAAAGCTTATGGGAGCAACTAATCCTGCAGAAGCTGAAGCAGGAACTATTAGAGCAGATTTTGCTACAGATATAAGTGCAAATGCAGTACATGGATCTGATAGTTTAGAGAATGCTGAGAAAGAGATTAGTTATTTCTTTGGCTAGATTTCTAGAAGATTTTTTAAAAATATAAAGACAGAGAGTTGTAGTTCTAAAAAATCAAATAAAAACAAGAAAACTATGGAAGAATTATCTCCCGCACAAGGAATGGAACTTGCTCGCCTTGCTGCAGAAGAAGGATTAGACCATAAAATAACCTCCATTTCTCCTGCTGTTAAACAAGGAAATGCGAACACAGCTTATAAAGTATGCGCTTCAAAGGGGAAGTATATCCTTAGAATGCAGTTTAATTCTAGTGATGTATATCCATATAAAAGAGAAAAAACTGCATCCGACTTAGCTAGAAAGGCAGGGGTTCCTACCCCTGAAATTGTTGCTCTTGGTCTAATCGAAAACAGTCATGCTTATCAGCTACAAATTGAGGTTGATGGTGTTCGTGGAACAGAATACAAGGGAGATATAGCTAAACTTTGGAAACAAGTTGGAAGTGCTGCAAAAGTTATAAATTCAATCCCTGTTTATGGTTACTTGTATGATTTTGACAAAGACGTAGAAAGCACATGGTCAGTCAAGAGATACATTGAGGTGCTTGGTTCCGATAAGCCTACAAATCCTTTAATTAGTAAAAAAGTCTTCACATCAGAAACACTGCTAAAAACTAAAGAGTCAATTGAAGCAATGGCAACTTGGGATTTTGAACCAATGTTATCTCATAGCGATCTATCTCCAGGGAATTTTATAATAGATGATAATAATAAAGTTCACATAATTGATTGGGGGACAGTCTTAGGACACATTGCTCCTCATCAAGAAGTTGCTCAGGTAATGTGTTACGAACAAGACTCTAAAAATATTGATGCTTTCTGTGAAGGATATGGCCTTAAAAGTAATTTTTTAAAAGAAAATGCAGAAATGTTAAACGCGCTTCAACTTGCACGCCTTAGCGTTACTTCAGCTTGGATTTGTCTTAGAAAGCCTGATATGGAAGAACAAATACCTTGGTATCGAAGGAAGATTGAGTCTTTGCTTTTGTTCTAATACTATAAATAATGATAGTAATAACGGCATATAAGACATTCAATGATTTAAGAAAAATCGGAGATTTCTTTATATTTATTCCTAAAAACTTAAGAAATTTTTTCCAAAAGATACATTAAACAATATATCTTGTTTTTTAAAACATCTTCGTTTTCTGGAAAATAATCATATAGCTCATCTAACTCAGCTAGAAAAAAACTCGTTTCTTCAGCGCTAAAACAGTCAAAAGTTGATAAAATTGAACCATATAAAAAATCAACATGGTCACTCATAGTTTTAGGATCATTGTTAGAAGAAAATTCTTTTCTTAGTATTTCAATATAAATAGGTATTAATTCTTTAGAATAAATTACATGGTTTAATTGTTCAAGATTTTTATTTTTATGCTCAATAAGCAAACTTTTAAAAGCCTGAGGTGTTAACCCAAAAATTGGTCCTAATTGAAATATTCTAGTAGGTGGATGAGTTGTTAATGCAAATATAAATTTATATCGTTCCTCGTCAGAACCTTCAGTTGCTGCATAATGAAGCGCTGTAAGATTGATCTCTACAACTTTCACAAACTTTTTAATAGCACTAATATATATATCTAAAATTTCTTTTTCTAATTCTGGGTCACCAGAAAAAACATCATTAACACCTGCATCTAAAATCATTCTCAAAAAATTTCTTACTTCTATAAAAAAGTAACCGCCAAAATAATTTGAAGGACTAAAAGTATCTAAGGTAAATCCACCATAAATATATGCTCCAATTTCATTCCAAAATCCAAATAAACACGAAGAAGTTATATCTTTTGCAATACATTCGTGCCTTTTTAGACAAGCCTCTCTTGATTCAAGTGGTTTTTTTATTAACTTCTCTAATGCTTGCAAATCTCTAGAATAAGTTTTATTATACAAATCGGTGCTAAAAATAAAATTATCAAACAATATATGCCAAGCTTCATGCTTTTCTGTAGCATCAATTTCATTAGAATATTCATTATTTAATAATATTAAACTTCCGTTTAACCAACTATCATCATAATTAATAAAATTATGCTCCGAAAGAATGGTTCCCTTTGATAGATGGTCTTTATGAACAAACTTATAATAATCTTTTGGAGAAGCCGTAACTTTTAAATAGAACAATCCAAAATCTACACTAAACTCATCTTTATCTTCGATTTCAATTTGAAATGCTCTTTCAACGAAAGATATTGCTTTAGACTTATCAGGCTTTCCATCTTGATCGCAAAAATCTTGTAAAAATTTATCTCTTAAAAGAATAACGTGACGACTTAAAAGAGGAATAGTTACCAAAAGCGCTCTTCTTAACTTTTTGGACAAACAGTTTGCTAAAAAATTTATATCTTGCCCTTCATTTAGCTGAAAAGCTAATTTTATCAATTTCTCAGTAAACTCCTCAGAAGTAAGTGGAAGTACTTCTTCTAAAGGAAGATTTTCAAGATAGTTTTTTATATCTCTTATAATCAAACCAAAATTGACATGATCATTACACAAATATTCATATGCCATTAAGCGATCATTATAGTCTCCACTACTAGTAAAAGCTTCTAAATTTTTTTCGTAAACTCCATCAGGCTCAGAAATTGCAAATCCAAGTTCAATTTCAAGCCTTGAACAACTTGACAAGGAATCAGGTAATTCAAAAGAAGTAGAAGGTGGATTGAGGATATGCTCACCAAACCTTGCTCTAATTCCTGGATTTTCATAAAAAAAATCTTTACATTGAGCTATATTTTCAGGATTTTTTGTTGGAATACTCTTAGGAACTTGACTAGATATTCTCTCTTGTAACCATATATTTTGAAATAAAGGTTTTTCTACAGATGCTCTCATAATCTGTATTATAAAAAATATTGAGATCCTAATCAAAGAAGTGAAAATTTGATTATCTCAAGATTGCATGAGGACAAACTTCCTAAAGAATAACTTGTATACTGATCGACATTAGGTTTTACCGTTTTTTTTCGTGCAACTTATGCATAGCATAAATCAGATTTATTTGTTCGAGCAGTATATAAATCTAAGCAAACAATAGTTTTATAAAATAAATTCAGAAAATGGGTAACTAAGCACTTAATGAGTATTAATACTGACTTTAGAAAAAAACCTAAACAGTCTTATGATTCTCAGATTCATCAGAAGGCTGACAAACTTCTCCCGTCATATCAGAATCACTGCTTTCTTTTACAATCTTGTCTGCCAATATTTCTGATGACTTAGGTTCAGATTCAACATTAACACGCCTTACATTTACTGCATGTAATCCTTTATCACCTTCACTCATTTCATAAGTAACATCTTCTCCGTCCTTAAGAGTTTTAAACCCCTCAGAAGCAATTACAGAATAATGAACGAAGACATCTCTTCCATCTTCTCTTTCAATAAAACCAAATCCACGTGCGTTATCAAACCACTTGACCACACCTTTATAATTTTCAGACATTCTTAACTCCCAGCAGAAGCAATAAAATAATTGCGATTATACAGCCTTGTAATATATATAATAAAGGCTTTAAATGAATTGTAGATATGAAATAATATTTTTAAATACTTATTTCGAACTTTTTTTTACTTAAATTTTGGTTTTGTTAGCTTTAATACTTAAGTAGCTGAATATATATCTTTTTTTCAAATACTTCATTTTATTCATTTTTTGAAATAGAATAAAAATATGAAAAACATTGTTTTAAATCAAGGCTGTTTTTTTGGAATTTTGTTAAAAATATTAGTTTGTTAAAGTGCTTTAAAACTTTTCATAGCTGCTATTCCTGAAGACAAAAATACCTTCTATGAATATAAAAAGAACTATTATGAATGATTCTATAAAGCAAAAACAAAAAACCAGTAAGAATAGCGATCTAAATTATGGAATTTAAATTTCTCGATTATCTAAACCTGCCAGCAATAATCGTAAACTCCGATAATGATATCAAATCTTTTAATTCTATTTTTATAGATTTAGTAGGTTTTAAAGATCCAAAGTTAAACGAAATTTGGCCTGAATCTAGCGAAACTAATTTGAATGAAGGAATGTATGTTACAAACCTTCACATTAAAAAAAGAGCAGGAAATGAATTTTCTAAATTTTTTACAAAAGTTTTTGTTCAAAACATTTCATCTAAGTTAAAACTTCTTTTAATTCTAGATTCAAAATGGGATGAAAGCAGCTTTCACAAAGAAAGACTTCAAACAATGGGGCTTCTAGCAAGTGGAGTTGCGCATGATTTAAATAATGTCTTAGCTGGAATTTTAGGTCATACTAGTTATTTAAAAAGAATTTTACCAAAAGAAGGGCAACACGCTGAATCTCTAGTCTCTATAGAAGAAGGTGGGAAAAAAGCAAGTCAATTAACTAGCCAAATTCTAAATTTTACACGTTTAGAATCCAGTGATGACAGTAAACAATTTGACTTATGCACTCTAACTCAAAAAACTTGCAACTTGCTGCGTGGAGCAATCTCTCCTGAATACTCTCTACATTGTGATGTCCCAACTGCACCAATCTATCTTGATGGCTCAGAAGCAAAGCTTTCTCAGGTAATTATTAACCTAGCAATAAATGCAAGAGACGCAAGCCCAAGAGGAGCTAGAATATCAGTCTTAATAGAGTCTGAAGGTGAGAATTTTGACAAAGTAATAAAGCTAACTAAATCTAAAAAAATCTCTTATGCCTTAATCTCCGTCACTGATGAGGGAACAGGGATTGACAAAAAAATCCTTGATAAGATTTTCGAACCTTACTTTTCACATGCTAAAACTGGAGGAACTGGGCTAGGCTTATCCACAGTTCATACTATTATCCAAGAAATTAATGGAACAATTCACATAGACTCAACTCCAAATCAAGGCACAACAGTTTTTGTCTTAGTACCTATCTCAGAAAAAATTACTTCTTCAGAAGTGTCTACAAAAGCTGTACAAAGCAAACTACATGTTGGAAAAATACTTGTAGTGGATGATGAAGATCCAGTAAGAAACGTTATTAGTATGAGTTTAAAACATCTTGGCTTTGAAGTAGAACTTGCAAATTCTGGAATTCAAGCAATTGAGAAATTTAATGAATTCTCTGATTACGACCTTGTAATACTAGATATGCTTATGCCTAAAATGTCTGGAGACCAAGCTTTTTTTAAACTTAAAGAAATTAACCCCAATATAAAAGTTTTAGTAATAAGCGGTTATAGCTCTGAAGAATCAGTACAAAAAATATTAGATAATGGCGGAAAAGGCTTCTTACATAAACCCTTTACAATTGAAGAACTTGAGGAAAAAATAAAGCTATGTTTGTAGAACTAAATAATATCTCAAAATCTTTTGGAAATGTTGAAGTATTAAAAAACTTAAATCTTTCTATTGAAAAAGGACTTATTACTGGAATTATTGGCCCAAGTGGTGGTGGCAAAAGCACACTTTTAAAACTAATAGGAAAAATAAATGAACCAGATTCAGGTCTAGTAAAAATCCCAGAAGAAACAAAAATTGGATTAATGTTTCAAGAAGGAGCGTTATTTGACTCTCTTACAGTTCTCGATAACATTTCTTTTCCTCTAACAAATGGAAAAGTTCCTGTAAGCATTCTTAAAAACAAGACTAAAGATAAGGTTTGCGAAAAATCAGTTGATTATCTTAAAAAAGTGGGCCTTGAGGATGCT
Organism: uncultured bacterium; assembly: GCA_937976335.1. Taxonomy (GTDB): domain Bacteria; phylum Bdellovibrionota_C; class UBA2361; order UBA2361; family CALJRW01; genus CALJRW01. The sequence continues at coordinate 12,129 of CALJRW010000162.1, forward strand.
TGGTCAAAATATCCAGCACAGTTATCAGGTGGCATGAGAAGAAGACTCTCGCTAGCTAGATCTTTAATCTCAAATCCTCAATTAACCCTACTAGATGATCCTACAGCTGGGCTTGACCCAATAGCAAGTAGTGTAATTATGGATTTAATCAGATCTGTTCATGAAGAGATGTTTATGACTACAATAGTAGCAAGCCATGATTTAAGAAGATTGTTTCCTATTTGTGACGTAATAATAGCCCTTTTTGATGGTCAAATTATTTTTAAAGGCACGATTGAAGACTTAAAAAAATCTAAATTAGAAAACTTAATTAACTTCGTAAATCCAAGATATAATCTTGCCGCTTAAATTCTTAAAACAAAGATGAAAAAAAGACGCTCAGATTCCGAAAAATATATAAAAAATGCAAAAAATAATTTTTTAACTGGTATAGGTGAGCCTGAAAAATCTGACTTCATAGTTGATGATTTTCAAAAACAAGCAATTAATTATATTGCAAAAGATGAAGATACGCTTGTAGTTGCACCAACTGGTTCTGGAAAAACTTTTATCGCTATTGAAGCTATACAGATTGCACTTCAAACGAATACGCGTGCAATTTACACCACTCCCTTAAAGGCTTTATCTAACACTAAATACTCTGATTTTAAAAAACGCTTTGAACCTAAACACAAAGTAGGGCTTTTAACTGGAGATAGAAAAATCGACACAGATGCTCAAGTTGTTATAGCTACTACTGAAATTTACAGAAACGAACTTTACGAAAAACCAGCTGATTACTCAGTTGTAATTCTTGACGAAGTTCATTTCATCTCAGAACCCCATAGAGGACCAGTTTGGGAAGAGAGTATAATCTTAAGCTCCACAGATTCAACACTGCTTATGCTTTCTGCATCAATTTCTAATGCTGAAGAAATTGCTGAATGGATTTCAGGCTTAAGAAAAAAACCATGTCGAGTAGTCAGAGAAGAAAAGCGGCCAGTTGAATTAAGATTCGGTTTTTTAGAACCAAAACTTGGGGTTCTTCCGCTTAGTAATAAAAAAGACAGGCTTTTTTCTTCTGTTGGAAACTATTATGAAGGCTTAAAACTTGACAGATCAGGAACAAGGTTAAGAAAAGAGAGAAGAGAACGTAGAAGTAATTACCCAAAAAGGAAAAGATAATCTTGTTTTCAGAATACCCAATAACAAAAATTATAAAAGAGCTAAAAAAATCCAATCTCTTACCTGCAATTGTATTTCGCTCCTCAAGACGTCAATGTGACGAAGATGTTAAAAATTTATTTAAAAGTCAAAGATTACATCTTTCAGAAGCTGAACAAGAAAAACTAAAAAGCATAGTTAACGAAACAATTGAAAGATTAAATTTAAATGAAGACATAATAAAATCCTATTCTCAATACGAAATGTTAATAAAAACAGGTGCTGGCGCTCATCATGCAGGCCAATTACTCCTTTGGCGCTTAGTGCTTGAAGAACTTATGACAAAGAGCGTTCTTAGAGTCATGATTGCAACTGGAACTGTTGCTGCAGGTGTTGATTTTCCTGCTAGATCTGTAGTCATAACAGCTCACAGCAAACGTGGCTCTGAAGGATTCCACACCTTAACTTCATCAGAATTACAGCAAATGTCAGGAAGAGCTGGAAGAAGAGGGAAGGACAAAGTTGGTTTTTGTCTTTCAGCTCCCAGTCAATTTTGTGATGCAAGAGTTATTAAAAAAATATCAGAATCCCCACCTGAACCACTAGTTTCAGTTTATTTTGCAGCGCCGTCCACTGTCTTAAATGTTCTAAAATATAGAAGTGTTGAAGAAATGCGCTATACAGTTTCTAAAAGCTTAGCTGCTTTTTTTGACGAAAAGAAGTCAAAACCAATTTTCGAACAAGCAAAAAAAATGAAAGAAGAACTACCTGAAGACAGAGATTCTAAAAAATACAAGAATGCTCTAAGAGATCAAAAGAAAAAATTAAAAGCTGCTGAAAGGCTTAAGCTTAAACAAGAAAAAGAACTTAATAAAACACTTAATGCTCTTAAAGAGTTAAACCATGTTACAGAACACGGAACACTAACTGAAAAAGGCACATGGGCTGCACAACTGTGCACTAATTTAGTTTTAGAACTTGCGGAAGCTATAGATAAAGAACTTTTTACGGACCTTCAAGATGAAGAACTTTTAAGTTTAGTTGCTTCAATTGCGGGAGATTCTTATAGGGAATACCTACAAAGCAAAAAAAATCCAGTGAAACAAAAACTTTTTATAGAAATGCAAAGTTATGTTGATATTGTAAGAAAATCTTATCAGTCAAAAAACGAAGTAAAAGTTCTACCTGACGCTGCTTTAACAGTCCTTACTTGGTTTGAAACGGGCGACTGGCTTGAATTCTCAAACGAATTAAAACTCTCGGGACTTTCTCAAGGAGATGCTTCGAGATTAATATCTCAAACAGCAGATCACTTAAATCAAATAAAAAGGCTTGAAGAACATTTTCCAGAACTTGCTAAACAAGCTGATAGGATTCGCTTTCAATTACTAAAGAGTCCAATAAGTGATCAATATTACCAATAGCAAATTCAAAAGTAAGCTCTAGCTAGTTAGTTTTTCCTAAAAACTCAAAATCGGTGGCCATATACTCATATTAAGTATTGCGATAGGCTAAAACTCTCACTATAATTATTCACTATGAAAATCCTAGTTCCAATTAAAAGCGTATTAGATTACGAAGCAAAAATTAAGCCTAATTCTGATGGTACTGCCATTGAGTCCGAAGGAATCAAAAAAATAGTAAATCCTTTTGATGAAATTGCAGTTGAAGAAGCTGTAAAGATTAAAGAAGCAGGCCTTGCTTCAGAAGTTGTAGTTGTCTCAATCGGCTCTGATGATTCTATTACACAACTTAGATACGCAATGGCTATGGGAGCAGATAGAGCAATTCATGTTAAATCTGACAATATAATTGATTCTCACTTAGCTTCAAAAGCCTTAGTTGAAGTATACAAAAAAGAAGAACCAAAACTTATCCTTATGGGGAAACAAGCAATTGATTCTGACTCTGGTCAAACACCTCAACTAATTGCTGCTCGTCTTAACTTAGCAAACGCTTCTTACGCTTCTAAAATTGAAGTTAATGAAACAAGCGCAACTGTAACAAGAGAAGTTGATGGAGGACTTGAAACTGTAAAAGTAAATCTTCCTGCTGTAATCTCAACTGACTTAAGACTTAACGAGCCTCGCTACGCGCCCTTGCCTGGAATTATGAAAGCCAAGAAAAAACCTCTAGATACTTTCACGTTTCAAGATTTAAATGTCCCTGAAGAAAATAAAGTTAAAACACTAAAAGTCTATTCTCCGCCGGAAAGATCGGCTGGAAGAATACTAAATAGCGTTGATGAATTAGTTGAAGCACTAAAAAATGAGGCAAAAGCAATATGAGTAAAATTTTAGTTTTTATCGAACAAAATAATGGAGAATTAAACAAAGCTAGCCTTTGTGCACTAAAAGCTGCAAATGAGTTAAAATCTGCCTGGAACTTAAATTCTTTAGTAGCTATAACTTTAGGTAAAAATTCTTCCTCAGCTGCAGAAAAAATATCCGGCTGTG
>CALJRW010000163.1 GCA_937976335.1 uncultured bacterium
TTTTATCTCTAACGATAATAAACTTATCTTCACCTTTAACTGGGAAACTAGTACCTTTTAAGCTTTCAATTGTAGAAGCTTTTAAAATTTCATCTGAAATATCAATTTCAACTTCTACTGTTGCTCTCTTTTTACCTTTAACTTGCAAAACTACCGTAACAGTAGAGTCTTTTAAATACAGCTCATCATACTTAGGCCAAGGTTCTCCAGAAAGAGAGTTAGAATGTCCTAACCGACTCCACAACTCTTCAGCTAAATGTGGAGCTAGAGGAGAGATTAGTAAAACAAACTTTTCTGCAGTTTCTTTAGAAATCTCGAAAGTACTAAAAGTATTGAGAAGTTCCATTAGCGAAGAAATAGTTGTGTTAAAACGAACACCCTCAAAATCAATTTCTAGTTTTTTTATAGTTCTATTTAAAGCTTTTTTAACCTCATCACTCTCATCAGATTCTGAAATAAAGTGAAGATTACTTATGTAAGAAAAAGACTTTTTAACAAACCTATGAACTCCAGTAATCGCCTTAGAATCCCAAGGCTTTGTAGATTCAAGTGGCCCCATAAACATAAGGTACATTCTAAGAGTGTCAGTTCCGTATTCTTTAATAACATCATCTGGATTGACAACATTTTTTAAACTTTTTGACATCTTAGCAGTAATTTTTTCAACTGCTTCACCTGTTTCTGATTTAATAAATTTTCCTCCAGCTTCCTCTTTAACAAGATCAACTGGCACTAGCGCACCTCTGTTATCCTTAAAGGCGGAACTCAAGATCATTCCTTGATTAAATAGTTTTTGAAAAGGTTCTGCTGTCGAAACTAAATTAAGATCAAACAAAACTTTATGCCAAAAACGAGAATAGAGTAAATGAAGCACTGCATGCTCAGCTCCACCGATATAGAAATCAACTGGCATCCAAGATTTTTCTAAATCTGGCTCCCAACCTTTTTCTTTATTCTTTGGATCAATAAATCTTAAATAATACCAACAAGACCCAGCCCATTGCGGCATTGTATTAGTTTCTCTTCTTCCAGAAATTTGTTTTTCAGGATGTATCACTTTTAACCACTCAGTTGCTTTAGAAAGAGGAGATTCTCCATCTGAAGAAGGTTTGTAGTCAACAACATCAGGAAGCTTCAAAGGTAAATCTTTTTCATCTACAGCAGTGGAAGTTCCATCTTCCCAATGAACAATAGGAATAGGCTCTCCCCAATATCTCTGTCTTGAAAAAAGCCAATCTCTTAATCTATAAGTGATAACAGCTTTTCCTGAATTATTTTCTTCAAGCCATTTTGTAATTATTTTTTTCCCTTCCTCATTAGACTTACCAGTTAACTTCAATTCATCAGAAACTGGAAAAGTTTGCTTGATCATAATTCCAGGTTCGGTCCAACAAAGATTTCCGCACATAATATCATTCAATACTTTGTCTTCTTTATTCTTAGGAACCAGAGTCGCTCTAATTGGAATTTCATATTTCTTGGCAAACTTAAAATCTCTTTCATCGTGTGCAGGAACTCCCATAACAGCACCTGTTCCATAATTAACTAGAACATAGTCACCTACATACACAGGCACTTTTTCTTGATTTATAGGGTTAACAACATAAGAACCAGTAAAAACTCCTGTCTTGTCTCGATTCTCCATTGTTCTATCAAGTTCACTTAACTTGCTAGCTTTTTCTTTATATTCATTGACAGCCCGTTTTTGTTTTTGAGAACTTAACTTATCAACAAGAGGATGTTCTGGCGAGATTACAAAAAAAGTTACACCAAAGAGCGTATCAGGACGTGTTGTGAAAGCTGAAATAATGTCTTCTCCATCTTCAGTAATAAAATCTATTTCTGTCCCTTGCCTTCTACCAACCCAATTTCTTTGTTGTTCTTTAATATTTTCAGGCCAATCAATTTCATCTAGCTCATCAATTAACCTATCTGCATAAGCAGTAATTCTAAGCAGCCATTGCTTCATTGGTTTTCTTACAACATCAAACCCACCTCGTTCTGACTTTCCATCAATAACTTCTTCATTAGCCAAAACTGTCCCTAGCTCATCACACCAGTTCACCATTGCTTCACCGTAGTAGGCCAAACGGAAATTAGCTTGATAGTTAAGAATCTCTTTTTCACCTTTTGCTTTGATCTCTTCGGGGATTTCTAATTCTGAAATAGGTCGGGCTTTTTGCAAACTTGTATCAAACCAAGAGTTGTATAGCTTTAAAAAAATCCACTGCGTCCAGTGATAATAATCAGCATCGCATGTAGCTATTCCCCTATCCCAATCGTATGAAAAACCAAGAGACTTAAGTTGCTTTGTAAATCTTTGACAATTTTGTTTGGTAATTTCTCCAGGATGCTCTCCTGTGTTGATTGCATGCTGCTCTGCTGGAAGACCAAAAGCATCATAGCCCATTGGATGAAGTACTGAAAAACCCTGCATTCTCTTAAATCTGGCATAAATATCAGATCCAGTGTAGCCAAGTGGGTGACCAATATGCAGCCCAGAGCCAGATGGATAAGGAAACATATCAAGTACATATAGCTTTTTTTCTCCTGGTTTTTCAGGAGATTTAAAAGTTTTCTTCTCTTCCCAATAGGCTTGCCATTTAGGCTCAATCTCTAAGTGATTGTATTCTTTAGTCATAAGATGGAAATCATTGCATAAAATATAAACTTCTTCCAGTGGTTGCTAGAATTCGGAGAATTGGGTAAAAAATTAGGGTTCTTAGTTTTTTTTACGGAGCCGTAGTTCAGTTGGTTAGAACGCTTGCCTGCATGTCCTACGTAGCTTTTGCGAAGAAAAAGCTACGTAGGACATGCAAGAGGAGGTGCAACAAGCATGAGCCCAAAGGGCGATGCTGGTTTGCAACTAAAGAGACTGGAAAAAAGCGAATGCTTGCAGCTTTTTTTCAACAAAAGGGTTCGAAAGAACCCGCAACCTCTCGGGGTTGTAACGTAAGCAGATTTTTTTACGGAGCCATAGTTCAGTTGGTTAGAACGCTTGCCTGTCACGCAAGAGGTCGCGGGTTCGAGTCCCGTTGGCTCCGCCATTTTCCCCATCGTCTTCTCCTATGCTGAGCAAACCAATGCTCAACAAACTAATCCAACAAATAAATAATTCCAAACAAAAAAACTTTATTAAAATCATAGCTATTGATGGTAAGCGTCCTAAAGCTCCCATAATATCCGTAATACAATAAACGAGTTAATTTCCTAAAGAAAACTTTTTAGGAGAAGAACAGATGGAAGAATCAGAGAAGAGAAAATTAGTAAAAGAATTCAAATCAAGTGGTATAAACCAGTCGAAGTATTGTAAATTGAAAGGTTTAGCTCAAAGTAGCTTTATAGGGTGGCGTAAGAAATATGATGTAAGGGAAGAAGGCAATTTTATAGAGGTAAGCTTGGAAGAAGTAATAGAATTAGAATTTCCCAATGGAGTAAAAGTTAAAGTTAGTGGATTAGCGTCAGAATCAGTATATAAAAAGCTAAGACAATCCTTTTGTTAGGTTTTAAGTCAAACTTTAAGATCTACCTATGGCGAGAAGTGGCAGATATGAGAAAAGGCTTTGATAGTCTAAGTGAGTTAATAAAAGAGTATCATGAAATAAAGCTAGCCGGTCAGGAGCGAGCGTATGTATTTTTCAACAGAAAGTTAGATAGAGTAAAGATCTTGTATTGGGATAGAGATGGTTATTGCAGTTGGTATAAAAGATTAGAAGCAGGAAAGTTCAAGTATAAATTTAAAGATGGGATAGTGAAAATAGTACATAAAGATTTAGAAAGATTACTTTTGGGAATGGACTATGAAAGAATAAAATTAAGAAATAAAATAAATGTTTAAGAATTGAAAAAAGTTAGGATTTTTGTTATGTTTTTTTATGTCATCAGCGCAAGATTATGAAGAACTAAAATCAGCGTATCAAGCACAAGAAGTTACGATAAAAAAGTACGAAGCTCAACTGGAAAAATTTCAACAAACAATAATAAACTTACAAAAGCATATTTATGGTTCAAGAAATGAGAAGCTATTAAAGCTGTTAGATGATAATCAAGAGAGTTTTGATTTTGGTAATTTAAAAGAGCCAATAATAGAGGAAGAAGAACAGGAGGAAGTTACTTCGCATAAGCGAGGCAAAAAGAAAGCTAAACCAAAAGATGTAGAGATAGAAGAGATAATCATTGAGCCAGAGGAAGCAAACTGTTCATGCTGCGGTAAAGAGCTAGTTAAAATAGGAGAAGAAAGAACTAAGCAGTTAGAATATATCCTAGCAAGTTTTAAGCAAAAGATTTATATTAAGATAAAGAAAGCTTGTAGTTCTTGTAAGTCAGATGGAGTTAGCACAGGCAAGCTCCCAGCAGGAGTTCCTTTTATCTCAGGCAGTGAGCTTAGTCCAAGTCTGTTATCACGTATAATAGTTAGTAAATATGAAGATCCTTTACCTTTATATAGGCAGGAAAGAATATATAAAGAATGCTTAGGTTTAGACTTAGCACGTCAAAGACTATGTGACTGGGTAGGATACGGAGCAAACCTTCTTGAGCCAGTAACGAAAAGGATATTAAAGCTAATTAAGGAAGATGATTATATTCACGGAGACAAAACTACTTTAAAGGTGCAAGACTTAAATAAACCTAATAAACTTCATCAGGGTTATTTATGGGGAGCGCTGGGACCGCCTGGAGTTTATTTTAAGTATTCAGCTAGTAGGGATAAAGAAAGTGCTAATGACATATTTAAGGACTCTGAGGGTTACCTGCACCTAGATTTTGTATGCAGGGTATAACGATATCCTCTTTAGTCCAAATGTGAAGAGAGTAGCTTGCTTTGCTCATGCTAGACGTAAGTTTTTGGATCGTCAAAAGTTAGCCACAAAGGAAGTTAATAAATTAGTAAAAATCATAGCTAAACTTTATGCTGTTGAGAAAAAGTATAAACTTTCCACTCCTGAAGAAAGACTGAATGGAAGAGAAAAGTATAGTAAGCCTATTCTTAATACACTTAAAGAATATTTAGAGTTTCTTAGGGAAGAGCTTCTGCCTAAACATGCTTTACAAGAAAGCATTTCTTATATGCTTAATAATTGGAATGACTTTTTTAGATATACTGAAAATGGAAATCTTAAGATTGATAATAACTTAATGGAGAACAAAATTCGTCCCATTGCTATTGGTAGAAAAAACTGGTTGTTTGCTGGGAGTGAAGAAGGTGCTCAGAGAGCTGCTATCATTTACTCCATATTAGCCACTTGTAAATTACAGAAAATTAATGCGTTTCATTATCTTCAGTAGGTCTTTGCTAAGTTAGCTCTTGAACCCAAAATGAGCGAAATTGATTCTTTGCTACCTCAAGCTTTTAAAGATTTAAAACACTAATGGGACTGGGGGTTATAGGACGCTTACTAATCTTCTAATATTTGTCTGATTTCGAGATCAGACAAATATTAGAAGATTTACCGATCGCATTCGCCACCTATCATGTTAACCATCCCAAAAGTCGGAACAATATCCGCAATATTAGCCCCCAAGATCATCTTCTTAACAATCCCCATATGAATAAAGCTAGGTGCTCTAACATGAACTTTATATGGCTTCCCTGTTCCATCAGAAACAGTGTAATAAGCTAATTCACCATTACCGCCCTCAACAGGAAGATAAACATCACCAACAGGAGGTTCAACTCCTTTAATTACCATTTCAAAATGATTGATCATGCCATCAATTGATCCATAAACTTCTTTTTTATCATCTAAAACTATTCGAGGATCATCAACATTAATTGGCCCATCTGGCAAATTTTTAATAGCTTGTTCACAAATTTTTATTGATTGAAAAATTTCTTCCATTCGAACATTAAAACGATCGTAATTGTCACCTTTAGTTCCAAGAGGAACATCAAAATCGAAATCTTCATAAGAAGAATAAGGGAAAGCTTTTCTTACATCGTAATCAACACCACTGGCTCGAAGTAAAGGTCCAGTAATACTATAGTTGATTGCAGTTTCTGCATCAATTATCGCAATGTCGCACATCCTATCCATAAAAATTCTATTTCTACTTAAAAGCCTATCGCCTTTAGAAACTTGCTCTTTTACAACTTCAAATGCTCTTGCCATTCGCTCTGCAAAACCAATAGTTAAGTCATCCTTGATGCCACCTACTCTACAATACGAAATTGTTAATCTTGCTCCAGTAACTTCTTCAATTAATTCCCAAAGTGATTCACGAGCTTGCATAAAGTAAAGCATCACCGTAAATGCACCAAGCTCCATAGCAGAAGCACCAAGACACGTAAGATGATCTGAGATTCTAGAGATTTCTGATAAGATTGTTCTAATGTATTGTGCCCGCTTTGGAACTGTGATTTGAAGCAATTCTTCAACTGTTAAACACCAACCAACATTATTAATAAGTGGAGAGACATAGTTTAACCTATCTGTATAAGGCATCACTTGATTGTAATCGACAGTTTCGCACATCTTTTCAAAACCACGATGTAAATAGCCAACCTCGACATCAGCATCGACAATTTCTTCTCCTAAGAGTTCAGTAACAATTCTAACTGTTCCATGAGTAGCAGGATGAGCTGGCCCCATATTTAAAATCATTGTTTCAGTATGAAGATCGTCCCCTACCTTTCTGGGACGAAAATGCGTTGAAACTCCACCTGCACCATAATCAACGTTCAATAAAGAACCTGGAGGATTTGAAGCATTACTCATGTTCTTGCACTCCCATTATTTTTTTTATTTATATTTACTAAATCAGGGCGGAGCATATCTTTTGCAGTATTCTCTACTTCAGGATGTATGAGTGGCACCCTTGGTTGCTTTCCTTGAATTGGATAATCTTTCCGAAGTGGGTGACCCTTAAATTCGTCATACATTAAAATTCTTCTTAGATCAGGATGTCCAGTAAATTTGATTCCATACATATCCCAAACCTCTCTTTCCATGTAATCTGCCCCACGCCAAATATCAGAAACAGTGTCAATTTCTGTATTTGATTCTTGGATTGTAACTTTTATGCGCAATCGCCACTTATTTTTAAAACTAAGAAGATGATAAACTAATTCAAAACGAGAATCCGGCCTTTCAATAAAATCTTCATCCATATAATCAACTGCCGTTACACTCAAAAACATATTAAAATCAAATTCAGGATTACTTTTTAGTTCTTCCATGCATTGTTTAAGAGCTTCAGCAGGAACTCGTAATTCAAATATATTAAGATTAAACTTAAGACTTTCAAATCCAAGCTTTTCTTTATTGGCTTCTAAGGTCGATTCAATTGCTTTTGTGATGTCATCCATATTGCCGAAAATTCTAGCTTTTAATTTCGTGGATTTCAAGAGGGAGGAAAATTGGGCTTTATTTTAGCCTAGAAACCTAGCTTCCAAAAAAAGTCATACAAAAAGACCTTCAAATCATCCATGAACGGCAGCTCTTGAGTCATTAAGATATAAACGATTGCAAAAATAACCGCTAAAATCGGCAAACCAAAAATTAAAAAATTAGAAAAAACACCTAAAAGTGGAGACTCCTCTTTCTCTTTAACTTCTCCACCAATAGTATTATGAACTCCAGAAATACGTTTTGACTTTAAATTGCCCTCCCGGTCAATAGCTCCACTAGCACTGTCTATTTTCATCTCCTTTAGATCTGCTTGAAAATCTAAAGCATATTGATAGCGTTCTTCTGGATCTTTGCTCATTGCCATCTGAATTATATCGCTAAAATCCTGCGGGCATGAAGGAATAATTTCTTTTAAAGTTGGACATTCTCCGTGAATTTTTTCAGATACAAGTTTTACAAAACTCTTTGACTCAAAAGGTTCAAATCCTGCATACATTTCATAAGCTATAATACCTAAAGCATAAATGTCTGAACGTTCATCAATATATCCATGCTCTAAATACTCAGGACTTAAGTACAATGGTGTGCCAACACAATCTCCAGCACTTGTAGTGCGAAGCAGTTGTTCTGCATTTGAATCTCCAGAAAGCTCTTCTACCTTAACTTTTTGTTCAGGCAAGCCTAAAGCTCCCTTAGCCAAACCAAAATCAGTAATCTTAACTCCACCATCATTTGAAATAAGAACATTTGCAGGCTTTAAATCTCTATGAACAGTTCCTACAGCATGAATAGCGTTTAAGCCTTCGGCAATTTGTAAAAGGATAAACCTTGTTTCAGTAATACTTAGCTTGCCACCTTGCTTAATAATGTAGTTATCGAGCGTTCCTCCCTCTATAAACTCCATGACAAGAGCAATATGCTTTTCGTCACGTAAACAGTTATAGAATCTCGCAACATTTGGATGATCAACTGAGAAACTAGTTCTTAACTCTCGATTTATTCGTTGAGCAGAAACGTCATCCTCGGCAACATTTGCTGGAAATACCTTAACTGCAACTGCAAGGTCACTTAAATCTCGATCGTAACATTTATAAACTATTGCAGAAGCGCCTTCTCCTAAAAGCTCAACAACCTCATAGCGGTCCCACATCATATCCCCTGGGAGAAAGGAATTCTTAGATACCTTAAACATGTTATTTACATTGTCTTTTGTTGCCATTAATTTATAATTGTAGTCCAATTTACCTATCGGGTTAAGATCTTATTTTAATTAACTTTATTTTTCGTGCTTAATTTCAATAATATAATCAATTGATTAACTCCATATAGCTCGATCTGCACTCAGAACTTCTTTGCTTCTCATTTTCAAGGTATTGAAATACTTGCTCTAATATAGCAAATTTTAGTTAATGGACAGAAACATTGGTAACATGCTCCTAGGAGCCAAAAATTTAAATGCAGCTATTAAAAAATATCTTAAAACAGATGCACTCAAAGGCTCTAGTGAAGAAAAATTTTTAAAGAAACTGAAAAGCCTACAATCTTTAAAAAATCCTGACTCTTTTTTAAACTTTATCGAAAAAACAGAAGAGGACAAACTTGAGTGCTTAGAAAACTTAACGAGATACGCGTATAGCGACTTAATTGATAATTTAGTTGAAGAAATTATTGAAAAGCACTCTGAAGACTTCAACAAAACTTACTCTGCAGGAGTTTCTGAAATTAAGATTGAGGATGAAGATAGTTTTGTAGAAATCGCGAAAGCAGTTGAAAAGAAAATTTATACAGAGATTAAAAATGCCAATATTGAAAGTGCAGATTTTATGAAAGATGTAATAAGTGGTTCTATTTATGATGGAGGTATTTTAATTGAAATCCGAAAACGAATATAATTTTTTCAATCTACTAGTTTGCCCTGAAACTAAAGATGAACTTATTGTTGCAAATGAAGAAGAGTTAAAGAAAATTAATAATTTAATTGCCAGTAAAACTGTGTTAAAAAAAGATGGCACAATAGTAAATAAAGAGATTAAAGAAGCTTTAATAAGAACTGATAGAAAAATAGCCTATGAGGTAGTTGACGGAATCCCAATATTACTCATTGATGAAGGGATTTGTATACAGTAAGATTTAAGATATGAAAAAACTCCTAAAAATTTCTTTTCTTCTTCTAATATTTGTTTCCTTATCACTTTTTTCGGCATGTGAAAGCGCTGAAGATAAATCTGCTAGAAAGAAGAAATACGAAGAAAGCGACGGAGTTCTGTCAGAGTATATAAAAACTCCAATTGATAGAGCGAAGAAAGCTACTAAAAAAGTTGATGACAGGCATAAGGATTTGCTTGAAGGCTTATAAGCTAAATTCTAGATAAAATGCGCAACAAAAAAAGTTAAATTAATACCTGCCCCACAGATTGAGACAAAAATGCACCAAAAATCAATTGAGATAAAACGGTCCCTACTCCCATCCCTCTTCCAAAATCACTTATAATTTGTTCATTAACTAGAACTCTATTTATTGCTTTTAATCGATCCATTTCAACTAAACTCCATTCGGCAACAAATAAATCGAAGAAAGAATTTAATAGCAGATTTTCTTCTGTAAAACGTTGATGAGCATAAAGACTAATACTTATTTCAAATTCTGTACCTGGAACAATCTCTAAGAATGACATATTTGCCTCTAAATAATCACTTAAAGGCTGCCAAGCAAAAACATAATCTCCTGGCTTCATAAATTCATTTAAATGTCTATAGTCCGCCAAGGAAGTAAGTTCTTGCTCTTTATACTGTAAAGGTAAATTAAATCTTTCAGGGTTAGCCTTAGCAATCCTTAACTGATGCTCAACAGAAGAAGATGGATAAATCCAACAAGTGGGAAGATTTTTTTCGTTCTCACCTCCTTTGAAGCGAAAAGCTTTTTGCGACTCACTGTTTAGCTTTACAACTCTCTGGTATTGCTCTAAATACGGATTTAAATAAAGTGAGAACGGAGCATCAGCAGCTATTACAAAATCATATCCATCTTGAACTTTAAATGAATCAGCTAAATTCATTGCTTGCTCTAAACCACTAGCATTTTTAGTTACGATATTGAGATCTATTTTTCTCTCCCATAATCCTAACAAAGCAGCGTAAGAAGCAACATTTATGCTAGCACAATCTATACTTAAAGCTCGACCAAGTTTCTGCATTCTTTCTTTTAGCGTTGAAAGCGAATTAAGATTAATAACTCCATCCCAAGAAGAAGCCTTAACTTCTGAAACTATATTTAGATTAGAGGCTTGAAGATCTCGAATCACCGATAAATCACTAACAATATCAGATTCTTTTAATTTCATTCTACTCGGAGAACCAAGAGCTCCTTTATTTAGATCTGCACTTAATTTTTCTTTGATTAAGTTTTTTACAAAATCTAATTGAGTTTTCATGTAATGATACTAACACCATGCATCCTGGTTAATCAAAATAATTTATACAAATAACGTGAATTGTATTTAAGAAGCGTAACAAGAAAGCTAAGAATATTGTTGTTAGCATGATGAAAGACTTTAAAATCAGCTATTAGACACAAAAATTACTGATCTAACTAACCCTCTCAAAAACTCTTTCAATTCCAATACATTTACCACTACTACTTTCAATCTCAACAATTACCCCTGAAATAACAACCGCACCTTTTGCAAGCTTATATCCTGCAGGAGCACCGGTAAGAAATCTTTTTTTAGCTACTTCCCATGACATTCCCAAAACACCATTAGTACTACCAGTCATTCCTAGGTCACTAATAAACCCTGTTCCTTCGCTTAAAATCTGCTCGTCTGATGTTTGAACATGTGTATGTGTTCCACAGACAAGAGAAACCTTTCCATTTAAAAAACGCCCCATTGATATTTTTTCACTACTTGCTTCTGCATGAAAATCACAAATAATCATATCACACTCTGGTCTTTTTTCTTTTAAAACTTTTTCGGCACACTCAAAAGGACAAGCAACTAAGTTACCCATAAAGACTCTTCCAATTATATTGAGAACCCCTAATTTTAGACCAGCAAGTTCATAAATACCCCAACCAGAACCAGGCAAATCAATATTAAAATTATGTGGCCTTAAAATTTTACTGTCTTCTTGTGATAATTGAACTTCTAAATCTTTAAATTTCCAAGCATGATCTCCTAGGGTAATTACATCTATCCCTCCCGCCAAAAGTTCTTTTGCTGATTTTGCATCTAAACCAAGGCCTCCAGAAGCATTTTCAGCATTAGCTATCACAATATCAACTGATTTATCTTTTTTAAGATTAGAGATAAAAGCAGTTAAGGCATGTCTTCCTTCTCTCCCTACAATATCACCTGATATAAAAATTTTTGTTGATTTAATACTCATATATAGTTGTCTCTTCGGGGATATAGAAAGTCAAAAAAGCTTTTTTTAGGAAATTACTTTTTGGACTTTCTATAATTAGCTCAATAAGAAACTAACATAGTACCTACAGTCATTCATAGTCCTGCTAAAATTAGAAGTTTTAGACAATAAGAAGCGGAAAAATCTCTTAAAAAGAATGCAGGAAATGGATAATTAGGAATAATTATTCTAGCTCAAAAGGAAATTAGCCGTCTTTAAATCAATTTTTAAGCTAAAATTTCACAAAAACACAAAAGTTTTAGAACAAAGTAACCGATAGTAGTATCATAATAGTAGGTCGTACGCGATCTGGTTTTTTTAAAGGTTCTTAATTTGAGATATTCACTAAAGCTAAGTTTTTGCTTGATATTTACTTTTACTCTATTACTAACGTCAACTCTCCTGGCTGAAATCAACACTGATAATAAAATAAATTTCTCTTCTCCGAGCTTTATCAAAAACATTATTCATGAAATCACGGGCGATGATACAATTGCATTCTTAGGCTTTAATCCACAAGTAGAAGTTATAGATTCGAACTTAATTAACGCTTTTGCTTATGGAGATAAAACTGTTATTTTAACTTCAGCTCTTTTAAAAAAAATAGAGAATAAAGATGAACTTGCTTTTGTTATTGCTCATGAGGTAGCTCACTTATCTTTAAATCATGGAGCGAGCCCCCTTCAAGATGCATATGTTGAACATTTCTCTCATGAACTTGAAGCAGATAAGTTTGCCATCGACTTATTAAAAGAGAGCAATTTTAAAGGCATAAAATCAATCTCATTTCTTTCTAAACTTCAAAAAAACATTGGCACATCAGAACCAAAATCTACCATAACTAACTTAGAGGTTAGAAAAGCGCATATATTTCATATGTTTCAATAAAAACTATAATTAATGAATATGCTCAAATTTAAAGTAATTGTTTTATTGTTTCTGATTTTTCCAGCAAACTCCTCCCATGCTCAAGATCTAGGAGATATTCTAAACTCTAGCGAACTAAAAGATTACGACAAAGAAGCCAAATCAAATTCAAATTTACAAAACGACCTATGGTTAAAAAAAGGTGAGAATTTTTCAAAAATTTTTACAGATAGAGATGGGCCAAAACATTTACACCTTTGGTTAGATACATCCACTCGTGTATTTAAATTAAAAAAGAATATATTTAAAAGCACAACTCAATTTTCATACCTAGTAAAAGAATATTTAAGTCCTAGAGGAAAAGATTTAGTAGTTAGAGTGTTAGTGCCACACCCAAGATATGAAGAAATGGCGAAAAATATGCTTATTAAAGAATTTGCGGAACTTCAACCACCTCAATTAAAAGTCTCTTCTAGAGAAGAGTTAGAAATACACAATCTCCCAGCAACCCACTTTGTCTTGTTTAGCAGAAATCATGCACTTTTATTTCGTTTAGATAAAAGTACTTTAGTTCATATACTTGGGGGACCTGATTCTTATGAGGATCTTTTTGAGTTAGCTCGACAGTTAAGTGTTAAGAGATTGAATCAGAAATTGGGGAGTTGATTTCGGTTTTAACGTGAAGCTTTTAGGATAATACTAAATTTGGTACTGCTATTGCAGTTTATTTTTTTTGGAAGAGCAGAGTTTCTGGAGTATCTGGAGTATCTGGAGTTTTTCTATTTTTTTTGACAATTACTATGGATCTAACTGGTGCCAGCAAAATTTTTATTTATTTTCTTCTATTATTTAGTGCGAGTAACATTCTTCTCTTGTTCTTAGTTTTAAATTAAAAATCTGTGTATATCGACAAAATTTCTGAAGAGTTTCTTAATTTTTGAGATTATTTCTGAAATAAATGTTGCTGGCACCAGTACTTACAAATAAGTTTGCAAAAAAAACCTAAGTAGCTAACTCAAACCTACTAGACTCTAACTCACTAGCAAGCAAAGAATAAGTTCTTGCAAGCAGAAGTTTAATTGTTGCAAACTCATGCTTTGCAGAAACGCTTGGAGTGACAGAAACAGATCTAGCTAATTTTGTTTTTGGAATGCCCTTATTTTCAGCAATACGTCTATACTGCAAAGCAAGCTCTGTCATTGCAGGTCTTACCGTGTAATTAGAATGATAAACAAGTTCATCTAAAGCACTAGCAACTTGAGTTACTTTTACTGCTATTAATTTACTATCACTATCAACGGATAAAGACTCCATTGCAGCAATTGCTGTTGTTAGAATTGGAGTTACATCTTTTGAAGCACTTTTTTTAAGTGTTTCAAATCTTTGCTTAGCTCTGCTTAGGACGATATCTAGGCTTTTAACCTCTCCCCTATAACAAGCAGAAAAAGTTAAAACAAAGAAAAAGAGTATTTTTGGTAGCATTTGCATTTTCTAAAAATCCTTATAAACTGTCAGTATATTAAAGTAAGCGTTCAGGTTGTTCAAGGTCGAGGCTTTTAAGTATTTGAAAAACGGAGGCGTGCTACTGCACGTTAAGTATTTTCAAATACTTAAAAACGAAGAGATTGGGTGACCTGAACGCTTACATATTAAAACTATTGGATGTTATCTGTAAATGATTAAACCTGATTTTTGGATATATGAATTTGCCGAGTCTGGTGGCATTACGCCTTTCAATGCAGACTATGTAAATCCAGCAAGTTACGATGTAACTCTTGATAATCGTTGGATTTGCCCTACTAGAGACCCCAAAGAAAGCAAATCTGACTCCTTTACTCTCTTTCCTGGCGAAGTTATTTTAGCAAATACTATAGAATATATAAAAATGCCTAGAAATGTGGTATGCGATCTCAAACTAAAAAGCTCACTTGGAAGACTCTGGCTAAACCATAGTTTAAGTGGCTGGATAGACCCTAATTTTCAAGGACAGGTAACTCTAGAGCTACAAAATTTAGGCCCTCACCCAAGAAAGTTAGAAGCTGGGATGAGAGTGGCCCAATTAGTCTTTATGCAAATGGAAAACCCTCCAAAAGTTGCGTATGGAGAAAAAGGAAAAGGACACTACCAAGGACAAACAGGACCAACCCCTGCCTGGAGCGAAGACTTCTTTCCAATCATTGGAGAAGATGAATGAATTTAAGAGGTAAATTACTATCACAACTTTAGAATCACTTATTTCCAACTTTGAAGAAAAAAGACCTGAAATTGTTTTTGAATGGTCTGATAAAGAAACAGATGCAAAAGGCTGGCTTGTAATTAATTCTCTTCGCGGTGGCGCTGCGGGTGGGGGAACACGAATGAGACTAGGCTTAGATCGAGCAGAAGTTACTTCTCTTGCAAAGACTATGGAAGTTAAATTTGCGGTATGTGGACCAGATATTGGCGGAGCTAAGTCAGGAATTAATTTTGATAGTGCTGATCCTAGAAAACCCGAAGTTCTTAGAAGATGGTTTAAAGCAATAACCCCTATTCTTAAAAATTATTATGGAACTGGTGGAGATTTAAATATTGATGAAATTAAAGACGTTATACCTGTAACAGAAAATTTTGGCATAGTTCATCCGCAAGAAGGAATTATAAACGGTCATTTTCAGCCTAATGAAGCGAAAAAAATTGATAAAATTGCTCAGCTTAGAAGAGGAGTTTCTAAATCTGTGAAGAACAAGGAACTAACTCCTGAAATAGACAAATATACTGTGGCAGATTTAATTACAGGCTTCGGAGTTTCAGAAGCTATCAGACATTTCTACAATATTTGGGAAGGAGAAATAACAGGCAAAAAAGCTATCATTCAAGGCTGGGGAAATGTTGGCGCTGCTGCTGCATTTTATCTTGCAAGCCATGGAGTTAAAATAATTGCCGCAAGCGATAAGGATGGAGGAATAATCAATGAAGACGGTTATAGCTTAGAAGAAGTTAAAACTCTCTTCTTAAATAGAGATTCAAACAAATTAGTTTCAGATCAAAAACTTGATTTTCAAACTATGAATGAAAAAATTTGGTCGCTTGGAGCAGATATTTTTATCCCTGCCGCCGCTTCAAGGATTGTCACTAAAGAGCAAATTAAATCACTAATAAACGGCGGACTAGAAGTTATTTCATGTGGCGCTAATGTTCCTTTCAAAGAAGATGAAATATTTTTTGGCCCTTTAACTCGCTATGCTGATGAAAACTTAGCTTTAATTCCTGACTTCATTGCAAACTGCGGAATGGCAAGAGTTTTTGCTTACCTTATGGAAGATCATAATGAAGTAAGAGAAGAAGCAATATTTTCTGATGTTTCTGAAGTTATTAACAAAGCTTTAAAAAATATTTATTCCGAGCGCAATCAGACTGTTGGGATTACGGGGAAAGCGTTTGAAAAGACTTTATCTACTCTAGTTTAAGCCTGCTTAGAGCTGGGAGTTTCTGTAGTTGCAGAATTACAGGAGATTTATTTTTTCAGTCTAAATTCATTTACTTTTTAACATTAATCATAATTTGATTAGCAAGATGTTTGACTGTAGAATTGGCTTATGTTTAGTGAGCAGGGATTTAGCACAATAGGTAATTTTAAATTAACAGCTGATAAAGGTGCAAACGGAGGCAATAACGCGGATGGTTCTTTGCCCAAAGTCAATCAAAGTTCTCAAGATCCCTACTTTTCTAGATGGAAAGGGGCAGTACGTTTTCCAGAAGTACCTACTGAAATTCTTAAAATAATCAGAGATTCAGAAGTTCATGTAGATTTAAATTTCAACTTAGATTCGATTCAAGCTACTTTAGAAATCCCCAGACATATTAAAGATTATGAGGGAATACTCTCAGACGAACATCTCTGCACGATACTAGACTCTCTTAAAAAAACACCGACAGGGAGTCAACATGATACTAATAAAGATTTAAGCATTAGCTCTAACTTTCTAATTTCAAATACTGGATTGTCTTTTTGGCTGTTCACTGATGTAGGAGACTCAAATGGCAAAACTATTGAAAGGGTTTTTAATGAAAAAATACAAAATCGAAAAAGCGTTATTGACGCTTTTAGTAAACTTAGGCGTAGAAGCAGACCAACTGTTATAGAATTTCTAGAGAGCTCAGCTAAGATCAATATAGGTCAAAAAGATTATCACCCTTACACTTTTCAAGAATTAGAAAGCTCTTCAGGTATTTTGTTACAACTCCTTAGCCAAGAGAGCCAGCGATCTCTTGCTCAAAAAGACAAATTTTACGTTTCTGAAGATCCATCTCAACTAAAACATCTGAGAGATTCACCTGGTTTTAGAGAATTACAAAAATCATGGGTACAATCTGATAGATCCTCTCCTGTCAATCTTTCAACTCCTATCAGCATTATTTCAATATCCTTAGAACCAGGTAAGGAACCTTTCCCGATATGTTCAATAATACATTTCAAAGATACACCTGCTGTTATACCTTATGAAGAATTACGGAATTTAACTAAAGGACCTAACGAAAAAGAAAGACAAATTCTTAGGATACTTTATAGACTGTATCAAGATATTAATTAAATTGAGACAAATAAAACTTTCTATTTTTTTTAGATTTCACTTAACATTTTAGACCTCAAATCATTTTAGAAATAATTTTAAACTAGTCGATAACACATTTATTGAGCTTTTCATCGTATCCTGATACTATCTCCACAAAACATCAGAAAGTCCAAAAAGCTCTTTTACGTAAATGATTTTTTAGACTTTCTATATATAAGCACATATACTGCTCAAAAAAACCTAATGTCGAGCAGTATATGTGCTTATTACCGCAAAAAATGGCTTCGCCATTATTTTGCTCGCCCAACGACATTTAGTTTTCCCGCTTGAAAGCGGTAAAACTAAATGTCGTTGGGTATATCCTCGGCAGAATAACTTTAGGAATTTAAAAAATGAAACTAGCAACAATAGAATCAGAAAATAATTCTCGCGATGGACAACTTGTTGTAATTAGTTCTAACAGTTCAAAAGCAGCGATTGTTAAAGATTTATATCTACAAAAAGCACTTGAAGACTGGGGTGATGTACAAAATAACTTAAATTCTATCTACAAAAATTTAAATGAAGATAATTTTAAGGATGCAGTAGATGTTAATAACTTAAAATTTAAAGCCCCACTACCAAGAGCATATAGCTTTCTTGATGGCAGTGCTTTTATTCAACACGTTATTTTAGTAAGAAAAGCGCGAGGAGCTGAACCTCCAGAAGGACTTTTTGAAATCCCTCTTATGTACCAAGGAATTAGCAGCAATCTCTTAGGCCCAAGTGATGATATTTGTTTTGACAATCCAGATTATGGACTAGATTTTGAAGGTGAATATGCTGTCATTTTAGGAGATACTCCTTTAGGAACTAAAGCTGAAGATGCAGCTCAATATGTAAAACTAATCGTAATGATGAACGATGTTAGCCTGCGTGGCCTTATTCCAAGAGAACTAAAAACTGGTTTTGGATTTCTTCATGGAAAACCTAGTTCCGCCTTTGCTCCTTTTGCAGTTACTCCTGAAGAACTTGGTGAGTATTGGAAAGATGGTAGAGTATGTTTACCACTTGAAAGTACGCTAAACGGCGAACTTTATGGCAAACCTAATGGCAAGGAAATGCATTTTTCTTTTTATCAATTAATCGAACACGCTTCTAAAACCAGAGCTCTTCATGCAGGAACTATCTTAGGGAGCGGTACAATTTCAAATAAAGACGAAAGTGTTGGTTCAAGCTGCTTAGCTGAAAAAAGAATGCTTGAAAAAATTAATACTGGAGAAATAAGCACTGCTTTTATGAAACCTGGCGATACTATTGAAATGGATGTAAAAATCGCTGGAAAGAGTGTTTTTGGTAAAATCTCACAAAAAGTAAACAATGCTTAAACTTCTTACTGAAAGACTATTTGATCATGCTGGAATGTATCCACCGGAATCTGCCTCTTTTGAAGAAACTTTAAAACGAGCTGCAAATTTCAAAATCGACTTAAAAAATCCCAGTTTAGTTAACACTCATATTGTAATTCCTGCTAAAGACTTAGAAAAGCTAAATGAAAAAACTTTAAGTGCCGTAAATTTTGATAAAAATGAAGTTTTTTTTATTAGCACTCTTGGCTCTTCGGAAGAGGACTTTAGAAATGTTATTGAATTTAACGAAAATAACAGAAGCAAAACTTTCAAGCAGAACGTTTTGTCATTTGAAATAAAAATAGATGAAGATTTTAAAGAAAAAAATTTCCTACTTCCCTACTTACTTACTAACAACACAACTTTCTCACCTCTAATTTTCCTCGAACCAAATCTTTCCTGCACAAGCTGGGAAGAAAAACTAAAAAACTGCCTTAGCATAATTAGAGATACAAACAAAAAACTAGCAAAACAAATATTTGGACTTAAAGTTAGAGGGACGGGAAAAACTGCAATACAAAATGACAAACTAGCTAAAGTGATAGAGCTTGTCTCTGATGCAGAAATCTTACTCAAAGCTACTGCAGGGCTTCATCACCCAATAATTGAGACTGAAAGATATAACAATAACCTTGGCTTTCTTAATTTATCTTTAGCTTTATATTTAAGACGCACACTGGGAAGAAAATTTTCAGCAAATAATATATTAGAATTATTAAAGAATGAGAAAACTGACTCAATAACATTCTTAGAAAGCGAAATAAAATGGACAAACTTTACACTTAAAAAAATCAATCTAAAAGAATTAAAAAATAAATTTCCTTTTAGTATTGGGAGTTGTAGCTTAAAAGAGCCTGACCTTGACTTAATTCGACTATTTCCAGATAATTAGGTTATGGAGTTTGATAGTCAGAATAAAAAATTTAACGATAATTTATCTTTAGGCTCACTAATAGATTTCACACGTGGCAAACTACCTAGAGGCCCATTACACAGATTAGTTAGAGATATTGATCATAATAGAAGATCCCTTTCTCTTAAAAAAGGAGACCTGTCAGATAATGAGATTCAAGCTCGAAATAAGCATGAATCTAAGCCGAATACTGAATTGTCTGATTAGAGTTGTCCCACTATTAAATAGAAAAAGCCGAAAAAGAAAATTTTTAGACTTTATATACTGCTCGACATTAGGTTTTACCGTTTTTTTCTTGAAATTTATGCATAGCATAAATTCAGATTTATATGTTCGAGCAGTATATGTGCTTATTACGGCAAAAAATGGCTTCGCCATTATTTTGCTCGCCCAACAAATTATTTGGTTTTCCCGCTTGAAAGCGGAAAAACCAAATGTCGTTGGGTATATATCTTCTTTACTAATCGATTATAATCGATTATATGGATATAAAAAATCTAATCGAAAGCAGAAACTTAGAATTCAAAAAAGGACTACCAAGCAATAAAAGACTAGCTACTGAGATAATTGCTTTAGCAAATACACGCGGTGGCAGGTTAATAATTGGATATGACCAAAGCGAGCGAAAAGTAGTTGGAATTGATTTAAGTCAAGATCTCGAAGAAAAAATTGCTAATATCGTTTCTGATTTAATCACCCCTCAAATCGACTATTTTTTATCTTATCAAACCATTGATAAAAAAACGCTACTAATAATTAATATCGAAGAAGCATATAACAAACCAATTAAGTTAAAAAATAAATCTCTAGAAGAAGCAGTTTACATTAGGATTGGCTCAACTACCAGATTGGCTGACAAAGAAACTTTAAGAAATCTAATTAGAGAAGGAAAAAATTTATCCTTTGATGCTGAACCTATAAGAAGTTTAGACAAGCTTGATAAATACTTACTTAGCCTTTACTTAGAAAAACGTTTTAAAAGACTTGGACAAAGAAAAAAAAATATAGGGAGTATATTGCTACGCAATCTTGATTTGCAAAAAAAGGACAAGTACACAGTAGCTGGAGCTTTATTATTTACAAAAGAGCCACAATCAATCAACGTGCTATCTTTGTCTTATATTAAAGCCGCACGCTTTAAGGGCAGAAGCAAAGGTATAATCATTGACAATCAAGAAATTTTGGGGCCAATTACTGAGCAGGTAGATGAAGCGATTAACTTTATTAAGCGTAACTCAAGTTTAAGATCTTCCGTTAAAGACTCTCAAAGAAAAGATCGATTTGAATATCCACCTGAGATAACAAGAGAAGTATTAGTGAATGCTGTAATTCATCGAGATTATTCACTAAGCGGATCGTGTATACAACTAGCTATTTTTGACGATAGATTAGAAATAACCTCACCTGGTGCTCTACCGGGAGTTTTAGATATTAAAAACTTAAAAAATGTTCAATATAATCGAAACCCAATTATTGCAAGGCGCATGTTTGAAATGGGCTATTCTGAAGGTTGGGGAATGGGCATTGATAAAATACTTAACTGGGCGGAGACAGAAAACAGAATTAAACCTAAATTTATCGATGATGATAATCAATTTACAGTTATTATTTATTCAGATACTTATCGTCAAACTAAGTTTAACAATCAAACAATAAGTACCATAAACACTAAAATACTTAATTATATTAACTCCCGCCAAGAAACTAGCAATAAAGACTTACGAGAAAAATTTAATCTTACAAAATCTCAAGCTCAGCAGGCAATTAGAAAGCTAATGGCAGAAGGGTTAATATCTAAGTTAGGGGCGGGAAGGAGTACACGTTATATAGCGAGCTTCATAAATAATGAGAGCTAAGACTTACAGCTTTTCCCAACTAAGGGTAACTATTTCTTTCATACCTCTACCAGAAAGAATTAAGATTCCTTGTTCTGTAATGTGCAGATCTCTTTGTTTAGTTATACCAATTTCAGGCTTATGAGTAGATTGTAAAACAGTATGAAAAACAGATTTTCCATCGTCTGAAAGTTTAAAAGTACCTGTGTAAAAGTTAGCTGTTCTTTTTAAATCTTCATCAGTTGGATTATCAAAATTTATTTCTCTATTTTGGGCAACACTAACGTAACCTTCCTTCGCATATATTAATATGCCCGACTGCCCCCCTTTCCATTTAAAGATTTCACCATTTTCCCGATGGATTGAAAAATCAACTAACTTCCAAACACCGACTATATTTTCTATTAAAATTGTCATATCTGTATTTTTTCAAAAACTCTAGAAACCCTACATACTCGAGACCTCTACATCTCTAAGCAAACTTACAAATTTCCACGCCTTTCCTGCTCTCTCTCAATAGCTTCAAAAAGTGCCTTAAAATTTCCAATTCCAAAACCCTGCGAACCTTCTCGCTGAATAATTTCAAAAAATAATGTTGGCCTATCTTGAATTGGTTTAGTAAAAATTTGAAGCAAATAACCATCATCATCCCTATCTGCCAAAATTCCTAGAGCTCCTATTTTTTCCAAATCTTCTTTAATATCCCCTATTCTTTCAGGTAGCGCTTCATAATACGTCTTAGGCACTCTTAAGAAAGAAACTCCCCTTTCTTGTAAGTTAGTAATGGTTTTAAGGATATCAGTTGTACGCATTGCAATATGCTGCACCCCTGGCCCATTATGGAATTCAAGATATTCCTCAATTTGAGATTTACGTTTTCCATCTGCAGGCTCATTAATTGGGAGCTTTACTTTACCACTCCCGTCATTCATTACTTTTGACATAAGTGCAGAATATTCTGTTGAAATATCATCTTCGGTAAAATGAAGCATTTCTTTAAATCCTAAAACATCTTCATAGAATTTAACCCAATGCTCCATTTTTCCAAGTTCTACATTTGCAACAACGTGATCTACAATTTCAATTCCACAATCAACTGCTTTAACATTAGGAAAAATTTCATTATATGAAACAAATCCTGGCCAAAAAGAACCAGAGAAGTTTTTTCTTTCAATAATGGAATGCTGAACATCACCATAGGCTTTGATTGTAGCTTTTCTTACAACTCCATTTTCATCTGAAAACTCGTATGGCTTCATAACACTTTCTGCACCACGTTTTATTGCTTCATTATAAAAAGCCACACAATCTGGAACTTGAAATGCAACATCTTTCACAGTTTGACCATGTTTATTAATCATATTAGAAATATCTGAATCAGCATAAAGCGAAGAAGTAATTTTGTAGATAGCACTACCTTGCTTTACAACATGAACAACACCTTCACGAAAGCCCGTTTCAGGGCCGCAATAAGCAAAAGGTTCAAAACCAAAAGCTGTGCAAAGAAAATGTGCAGTTTGCTTGGCATTAGAAGTATATATTTCTATATGGTCAAAACCATCCAAACCTAAAGGATCTCCTGAATAATCTCCTGACTCACTAACAGGCTCACCTTTGTATACTTTTGGATTTTTTTTAAAATCTTTCTTACTCATTATCTTTCTCACTCCAACTTTCTGCATATTTCTTTTCAGCAAATTTATACGCAAAATCTGTTAATGTTAAACTTTCAAAATAAGTATCTAGCATCACAGCTAAACGTTTTGACATTTTTCCTCTCGCTTTAGTAGACCTTTCTGCAGCACCACCATGAGGACTATGAGGCATACCTCCTGGATGAAAAGTGAATGAACCTTCCTTAAGAACACCTTCTCTTGCACCATATGAGGTATTACAAAAAAACATCACCTCATCACTATCAACGTTATAGTGAGCATAGGGAGCAGGAATTTCTTTTTCATGCCAACCTTCCATTTGAGGAACAAAAGAACAAAGAGAAAACCCCATATGCGGAATCAAACCTGAATGGAAAGTTTGATGCACAGGTGGTGCAGTGTGAATCTCTCGAGCTATTCCATGATGATTGTTAATATCAAAAAGAAAAGGATAAAGCGCCCCTTCCCAACCAACTAGACAGAAAGGATGATGACCTAGAGTAATTTCCGTAACCTTACCACCGGCATGTTGAACAAAAATTGGGAAATCACCTCTTTCATCAATTGGCTCAGGTAGTTCCGGTAGCTCAATCTCAGTTTCAATTACAGGGGAAGTTAAATGAGCTTGACCACCATGATTCATATAATGAGGAGGCCATTCAATTGGAAATTTAGATTCTATAACTAAAGCGTAAAGAGAGCTTGATTTTAAATCAATTCTATAGGTAGTTCCCTTAGGAACAACAAGATAAGTTTCTTTTCGAAAGGGAATCGTTCCATATTCACTCTTAAATTCCCCTTCACCATCTTGAAAATAAAAACATTCATAATGCTCTGTATTTCTAAAAAAAGTTTTTTCAGGAAAGCTTGCGTTAGGTTTTAGAATTGAAACTTTTGTATTTAGCCCATAAACCATGCACTTTCTTCCAGTAAGAGCGTCTCCGCCCACCGGCATATCTTTTGTTTGCACTAGATGGGGTTGTAAAAGAGCAGAAACATCATAAGGCTTTGGAGCAAATCCAAAGTTAGCTTTTCTCGGAGCTTTAACCTGCTCAGTAGGATAGGATTTTAAATGAACTTTCCTTGAAAAGGGACCACTAAAGCCTTGCGAACCATGTATTTCTTCTAAAGTAAAGTTACCCTTGTAAATGAATTCAGTATGGGGAGTTTTAGGTAAAGAGCCGCGTTTTACGATTAAAGTCATAAGAAAAATGCTACTTCAAAAATAGTTTTTTTGGAAGAAAACTTAGAATTAAGATAAGTGCCTAATTATTTTGATTTTTTTCTATATTTTTATATCTACTTACCACTATTTTGCTGCTTCTATTTTTTGTACAACTATTGAATTTCATTCAATTTTATCGTAGGATAGCCTCCTAAATTAAGGAAAAAAATGGCAAATCACAAAAGTGCAAAAAAAAGAATTAGACAAAATGTTAAAAAGCGTGCTGCTAACCGTATCGCAAAAGTTGCTTGTAGGACCGCAATCAAGAATACTAAAAATGCAATCGAACAAGGTAATATTGATGAAGCTAAAAATTTAATTAAAATTGCTGAGAAAACAGTTTCAACAGCGACAACTAAAGGTCTTTATCATAAAAATAACGCTTCGAGAAAAATCAGTCGTCTTTATCAAATGCTTAGAAAAGCTAATAATAAATAGCAACTTCGGTACTTTATTAGTTTATTAGTTTATTAGTACTTTATTCTTTTATTCTTTTATTACACTCTTCCT
>CALJRW010000164.1 GCA_937976335.1 uncultured bacterium
GATTGGTCTTGCTTTCTAAATTTTCAATATAATCAACTATAGAATCATCTGTTACCTCTTGGTCAATATAGCTGTAGTCAAAAGCACAGCTATCTTGAGTAATAAGGATTTTAGTAATAAGAGCACTTGAACTATTGACGATAATCTTAATACTGTTTTCTCCAACTTCTCTCATAGCAGTTCTTAAAGCATTTAAGGTTTCCCCATCTTCTTTAAATCCCCCCAACGTAATAATAAAATTATCTTTTGCTTCTTTGGCTTTTCCTTTTTCAATCTCATTGCTCCTTTCTTCATTCAATTCTTTAGCTTTTCTAAACTTTGCAAGAGCTATTTCTGTTGCTTCTATTTCAGAATCTTGTGCTGTTGTATCGCCTCTAACTTGGTTTAGTTCGTGTTTCAAATCATTTGGACAAATTGATGTGGCAGAGTGAATAATTGCCTCAGCATAAATCTCGTTCAATGTTTTATAAAAACTTTGAATGCGACTAATTTCGGTTATTTCTACATATTGGTCTAAAAAGTCTTTAACTCTTTTTACTAAAATCTTGTATTCTTTTTCATCAGAAGTATTTTTTATTTCTTCTTTAAATTTACCATAAGTTAAAATAGCTTTTGAACTATCAAAATAAAAGGATAAAAAACTAGTAACAGTAAAGCTATTATCTGCTTCTCTAACACCATTCTCAGCAAAGCCGTATTCATCATGCGCTAATGTTTCCTGAACAAAATCAACTATATTTTTAGCTAATCTAGTTAAAGCAAGATTTATAGTTTGCTTACTTAAGTTATCAAGACTTTCTGATACACTATTTGACAAGGCCGGCATATTTTACTCCATACTTCATATTTACAGCTTAAGTTTATCCAAATACATTTGAAGCATTTAGATTTTCTTATAATAAAGTATCTAAAGCTCAAGATATA
Source organism: uncultured bacterium (assembly GCA_937976335.1). Classification (GTDB taxonomy): domain Bacteria; phylum Bdellovibrionota_C; class UBA2361; order UBA2361; family CALJRW01; genus CALJRW01. The sequence goes on from CALJRW010000164.1 coordinate 925, forward strand.
CTTCTCGACATTAGGTTTTACCATTTTTTTTCTTGAAATTTATGCATAGCATAAATTCAGTTTTATTTGTTCGAGCAGTATATGTGCTTATTACGGCAAAAAATCGCTTCGCCATTGTTTTGCTCGCCCAACAAATCATTTGGTTTTCCCGCATTTGGGTATATACTTACTAAGGAATAGTATACAAATCTTAAAATTCTTAAGCAAATAGTCAGATTTTAAGCTCAGAGAAGAGTAATATTTGAGTAATATTGCATAGAAAGCGATTGTATAAACCCCAGTATTGGTTTTCCCCTTAAGAAGGAAAAGTAAATCATTTACTAGGCTAACTACTAAACTTTAATAACGATAGTTCTAACTAACTCTTATTAATCTTAAACCCAGACTTCCTAGCCTCAAGTTTAAATTCAGTCCCCTCACGAACATTTGTGAAAGAGTAGACTCCGTCAGAATCTGTTGTAGAAGTTCCTAATATTTCTCCACCGTCAATAATAACACCTTCAAGAGGAACACCTTTATTCATAACTCTTCCAGTGATTGTTACAAGTTTAATTGCAGTGATTTCAACTTCAATGTCTTCGTCTGTTAAGGTTCCAGATGAGTTCTCAATTTCAAATTCATAATCAGCTTTTTTAGCAGTTATTTTGTAATCAGTTCCATCATCTAGTTCTGTAAATTCAAAATATCCATCAGAATCCGTAGTAGTAAAACCAATGCTCCCAGCGTCGATTTCAACGTCTGCTAGTCCAGTTCCTTTGTTGGTAACTCTTCCCTTTAGTGAACACAATCCTACAGCGTCAAAATCAAAAGAAACCGTCGAATCACTTGCTATTCCAGCTATCATAATATTTTCCTCCATATCAAAATTTGTTATATATTTATCTGTTGCTTCTATCTCTTCAGAATTTTCAAATTCTTCAGAAGCATCAAAATCATAAGAATCTTTACTTTCCTCTTCTTCAGATTCTAAGCTCATATTAAAGTCAGGCATTGGGATTAATGTACCAGTAGTTTTTGGTTTATCCTTTATGTCCATATCATCATTTTCAAACTCAGTAAAACCTGCATAATCACCAACAGCAATTTTAGATTCAACTTGTTCTTCCTCAAAAACATTATCACTAACACTGTCTTCACCTTCAATTATTTCTGGTTTAATTAAGTAAGTGCCAATAAGTATTTTTTCATTTGGCGCTACTCGGGTTTTTAAATTTGGAGCAGCAGGCATATTGTTAACTAAAGTTCCATTTAAACTTCCTAAATCAGTAATGAACATAATAACTGAGTCTCCATCGCCTTCAACATCAAGTTTTGCGTGGTTTTTAGAAATATCAGAACTTTCTAAAACAATGTCGTTATCTGAAGTTCTACCGATTGAAAGGCTTTTTTGGTTAACAATTTTAGTGCTAACAGACTCGTTTTTTTCAAAATCAAGTGACATTATTGTCAATCTTACTGTCATTTTAAACTCCTTTATTCTTTGGTTTGAGATTCATTTAAGTAGAAATTTTACTCTCAAACGTAAGTCGCACTAGCTCCTCAAAGTGCTTCTAGAATTTTCTAGAGTTTATGATATTTTTTGGAAAAGTTAAATTGTTCAGGCTTTTATGATGATAGTTCACAGTGTAAATCAAAAATAGCAAGTATTTTAAGCAATTTAGCTGAATTCTTGAGATTATGCTGATTTAATGAATTCTGGAATCAATCAAAGTGCAGCAAGCATATTTAGCAATATCTTCTTTATACTTCATATAGTTCATTCGTAACCAATTACGTAGCTTATAGTCTTTTATACTATTATGTATCGTTAAAGAAGAAAATTTATCAGGAAAAGTACTTTCTAATATCTCTTCTAAAAAGTCTTCAGAAATCACTTCTCTTGCAATTGAAGTACGTCTTGAAAGTTTTAGATATCCTGTTTCAGTTTTTAATTCTATCCATTGTTCATCGGTAGTAATTTTTGGTGTAGTTTTTGACCTTGATATTTTTTCAGATAAAGAAAGTGCTTTTTCTGAGAATTGTTCTATCCATAAACCTAAACGTTCCAAGATTTCATTATTAAGTAATTTTTCTTCATAATTAGGACCTTCAGCTACAAGTTTATGAATAGCTCTTTTTAATTTATCTGGATGAGGCAAGAGTTTATTGAAACGTCTTAAAATACGTTGAAAAAAATGAGAAGAGTTAAATTCAGGTTTGCCTTCTTCTTTTTCTCTCCGAAGTGAGCTTCGGGCTAAATCCCAATTTTGGAAAGAAGGATATTGTTCATTAATTTTGTCAGTTATCGTAACTTCTAACATAGTGTTTTAATGTATTAGTTTGTATTTTAAATTAAAAGCGATTCTTAAGCTAGTTTTTAAGAAAAGGAAAATGAATTGCCCGATTTTCTCTCAGTTTTTTAACAAGTCTGCTATATTATGCTTTCTCTTAAAAAATCTAAAGCTTTCTCTGAAGCTCTATCTATTAAAGCGCTCGAGGGGGTTTTTCCACTAACTTCTGCTATTACTTTACCGTTAAGTCGAACGGAAACTGTATTCGAATTTTCTGATTTTCCAGTTTTAAACTGAAGCTTCCCTAAACCTTCTGTCTGTACAAAAAGTTTTAACTCGCTTTGGTTTGAGTCATTTGATCTTAAAATAGTCTTTTTCTTTTTAGGCGTTTTAGGTTGGTTTAAAGCTTCTTCTCTAGCTTTATTTCTTTTTTTAACTCTTTCACCTTCTTCATCTAATGCAATTTGTAATTTATCTAAATCAGCAGAATATCTAATGCCTTTAGCCGCACTTTCCATCCATTCTTGAGCATTTTCAAAACATTTTTCTATATAAGTAAGTGCAGCTCTATAGCCAGAATCGCTATAAATTGCACCTGCCACCATTCGCATAACATTTCTAGCCATATTTTCGTCAATATCCCTAGACCATCCAAATTGCTTTTGTAAAAACATAGCTACTTTTCCACCTTGAGTGGAAAGCCAAGCTTCACTTAGCTGATTAAGAGTAAAAAGCTCTTCTTTAACTTCTTTTAAAGAATTTTTAAATCTGGCTCTTCTTAAAATATCTGAAATTCCTAAGTCAAAAACTAGAACACCCCGTGAAAGTAATCTTCTATCTAAGTTTACTCTTCCCTGTTCAAATTTACGGAATGGAGCAAAGGCAATATCTATCCACTTTCTATCTTTAAAAGTGTGTCCAAGCATTTTCTCTGTTTCTTCTTTAAATTGATCATCAAATGGATCGATAATTTTGCTAAATCCTACCGAAAGCTCTCTATAATCGTCAAAGTTTATATGGGCAAATATTTTTCGTACAACTTGTGGTAAAGATTTAAGAGAAGCATCATCGACTACAATTGCTCCTAAAATATTATAAATTGAGTATATCGCGTTAACTGACGTTTCAGGATTAATATTAGGGCCTTTCTTAATTCTATCCTCTGCACACAAATCTTTCATTCCTAATGCTATAGCTACTCTTTCAACGGAACCTAGGCTTGCTAGCTGTTTTTGAACTCTTGTGATATCGCTTATCATAGGTGCAGCTTCAGAATCTAAGCTTGTTAATATGTCTACAAGGGCAAGTTTTAGACCTACGTGACCCATTATGGTAAGTAGTTGTACTTTTTCACGTGGATCTTCATTAAAATTATTTTTATTTAATGCTGTAAGAAGAAGTCCTGGTCTAGTGAATGAATATCCAAACTTTTCTCTGCATATCCTTATCGTTTCTTGTAAACTAATTTCACTTTGCTTTATTTTTTTTGATTTTTTTAAATTTTTAGGAGGTTTGGCACGTTCTACTTTTATTTCAAGTAGTTCAGACATTAAGTCAAGTTTCCATTGTTCCGCTTTTTCTTGAAAAATAATAGAGGTTCCTTCTCTCGAAGCCCTTCCAGTTCTGCCAGCCGTGTGGCGATATTCATCAAGCGAGGAAGGCATATCGTAGTTTATAACACGTTTAACATGAGAGACATCTATCCCCCTAGCAAGTCTTCTTGTAGCTATAAGAGCAGTGAATTTTCCAGATCTAAATTTATCTAAAGTACCTAATCTAGTAGTTACTGGTTCCTCTTCTTTTATATGGCTAACATTGATTTTGCTTCTTTTAAGTTTTCTACTAATATGTTCTACGCTTCTATCGTTATTAGCAAATACTATAGTTGTGCCTTCTTCCCCTTGACTTAAAAGACTATGAAGCAGTGAAAGTTTTTCTTCAAATTCTACTTCATAACTTTGATGTTTTATTTCAGTTACGGGTCTAAGATAGTTAGCATTTAAAATTTTTCCACCAGGTAATAATTCTGTTACTCTTCCTTCAAGGGCGCTAGATATCGTTGCTGTCACTAAAACAGTTTGCCTCATATCAGGATTTTCTAATTTAGATAACACATCATAAGTGCCACTCATTAGTTCACTTCCGAGTAAAAAATCGGCCTCATCAATTACGAGAGTGTTTACTGTAGATAAATCTACATTATTTTCAGCATGCATATCTGAAATTCCTTCAGGGGTGCCAATTAAAACTTTCGGTTTCCAACTAATTGCTTTTTCAAAGTATCTTTGATTACTTCTTGCTGCAGAAGAAAGTACGGCAATTCTGAAGGGTTTAGCATATTTCATGAAATCATTAGTAACTTGATGAGCTAGTTCTTCAGTAGGAACTAGTACCAGAGCTGTAGGCCAATCAACGTTTTCTTGTTGCCTCTCGTTAAGTAGATTGTTCATGATTGGAATAACGTAAGAAGCAGTTTTCCCTGTTCCTGTTCTAGCTAAAACTAGAGCATTTCTTCCATTACTAATGCTTGGTATTGCAAGTTCTTGGATTTCTGTTGGGGATTTATAGGGAATTCTTTCAATGACTTTTAGAATTTCTGGATCTATACCAAGAGAATCAAACTGCGTAGTGGTAGTATCAGGGGACATCAAATAAATTCTAAACAAGCTAAAAAAAAACAAACTTTCGGGAGTAGGCTATCAGAATATTTATCAAAATGAAATTTTTAGGAGGTAAAAAAAGAGTGAAATCTTAAAAAATTAAGGTTTTTTCTGAGAAAGTTTAGATAAATCACCTTTAAGCTTCATCCCTACTTCAATTTTTTCTCTTGCAACTCCCCCACTAGCAATTTCTATGACGTATTTAGAGTCTTTATCAACCTTTCTAGTCTTAGTATTAAGCGTTGGTACATTCTCGAGAATTCCTACAATTTTGAAAGCTTCATCCAAAAATAGCATATCTAAAGAAACATAGGTGTTTTTCATCCACATTGTCTGGATTTTAGTAGTTGGGAAAACAAAAATCATGCCTTTATTGGGATCTAGCTTTTTAACAAACATAAGTCCTTTTTGTAGATCTTTTGGTTTTTTAACAATTTCTAGGTTGAATTTATTAGTTTGATAAGCAGAAGAATTTTCAAAATGAGCTAAAAGGAAGGTATGTGAGTCTTTCTGTACTTGATAATATCTATATCCAAGTGCTAGTGCTATGAATGCAATTAAAAGAATTATGGAATACTTGACGTTTCTTTTTTTTAATCGGCTCTTTTTTCCCAAATTAAATTCCTCAAGTTTTGCTTAATTTTTAGCTTTTTTTATAGCTTCGTTTAGTGGTTCCACTACTTCATATAAATCTGCAACTAGCCCATAATCAGCAATTTCAAAAATAGGAGCCTCGGCATCTTTGTTAATTGCAACAATTGTTTTTGAGTCTTTCATTCCTGCTAAATGCTGAATTGCTCCAGAAATTCCAATTGCAATATAGAGATTTGGAGCTACGATTTTTCCAGTTTGGCCTACTTGCCAATCATTGGGTGCGTAGCCTGAATCAACAGCCGCTCTTGAAGCTCCTACAGCTGCACCTAGTGTGTCCGCTAAAGGGTAAATGTATTTTTCAAAATTTTCAGAAGATTCTAAAGCTCTTCCTCCACTCACAACGACATCTGCGTCACTTAGTTCAGGCCTGCTACTTTCAGGTTTGTCGTAAGAAATTATCTCTCCTAGCGGGTCTTCTATAGAAAAATCAAAACTTTCAACTGAAGAACTGCCTGTTGAGGCACTTTCTGCATCAAAGGCACTTGTTCTAACTGTCACTACTTTCTTATCAGTCAAAATTTGAACATCTGCTAGAGCATTTCCAGCATAAATGGGCCTTTGCAAACTTCCATCTGAATTAACAGCGGTTATATCAGATGCTTGCCCGGCATCTAAATTTGCTGAAACTCTTCCAGAAAAGTCTTTTCCAGTTGAAGTGCAAGCCAATACTAAAGAAGTGCAATCTTCCTTTTTAAAAATCTCTATTGTAGCTTTTGAGTAAGTTTCAGGTAAGTATTTTTCTAAAGATTCAGATTCTGAATAGTAAATTTTTTCGAAGCCACAGCCGGATATTTTTTCT
>CALJRW010000165.1 GCA_937976335.1 uncultured bacterium
TCATATTGTCTCCTCTTTAAATTTAAAGATGACAATATCGGATTTTTCAATTTCAGATGGCGGACAATCAAAAAAGACTAATTCTTCAGTTATTTCAATTCACTAAGTGGATTCTAGATGATTTTAACGGGACACTAGTGATAAAAAGAAGAGGGGAAAGGGAAAACTGGAGCCGACCATGAGACTTGAACTCATAACCTGCTGATTACAAATCAGTAGGTATATCGTTTCATATTTTTTCATAAAGTTTCATTTAATAACAATCTTGTATATTTAACTTGTTTTTAAGGGCTTTTAGTGTTTTTTTAAATTTCATAGTTTTTCATTGAGTTAAGTGCATCTTGTTGACACTTTGTTGACACTAAAGCATAAAATAGACCTATGCCAAGAAAGCATTTAACGCAAAGAGCTATTGATTCGCTGAAAGTAAAGGGAAAACCAGAGATATTTTGGGATTCAAGCTTTAGTATTAGTGGTGGAAGCTTTGGAGTTAGAGTTTTTCCAACAGGAGCTAAAAAATATTATCTTAATTACCGAAATAGGCATGGTCAGCAAAGAAGAATGTCTTTAGGAGATGCTTCAAAAAATAGCTTAGCTAATGCGAGAAAGTTAGCTAGAGAAAAGATTGTCCAAGTTGATGCAGGAGAAGATCCAGTCAAAGAAAAGGCAACACGTAGAAAAGCTGAAACCTTTAGTGAGCTATGTGAACTTTATATTGAACGTCACGCTAAACCTAATAAGAAGCCGAGAAGTGTTAGAGAAGATACTAGAATAATAAATCATGATTTATTGCCAAATTGGGCTAATTTCAAAGTTCAAGACATAACTAGGCGAGATATAATTGGCTTAATTGACAGTATCCAAATTGATAGAAATGCTCCTACTCAAGCTAAGCGAACTAGAGCCTTAATTAGTAAGATTTTTAACTTTGCAGTACAAATGGATATTATCGAAACAAGCCCAGTCAATAACTTACCTGTTATTTCAAAAGACAAACCCAGAACTAGAGTTCTTGATGACAAGGAAATCAAGCTTCTTTTCACATGGCTTGATAATGAACCTTTGCATATATCTTCCGTTTACAAGTTAGTTCTTTTGACAGCTCAAAGACCTGGGGAAGTGTCAGCTATGGAATGGAGTGAAATTCGAGATGGTAAGTGGAAAATACCAGCTAAGAAAGCAAAAAATGGCAAGGAGCATTCTATTCCTTTAAGTTCTCTAGTGTTGGATATCCTTCATTCAATGAAAGCTTATAATGATAAGAAGAAGTACGCTAAAAAAGAATTAAGTTCAAAATTTGTATTCGCTTCACCTCGTTCAAGTACAGGTCATATGCAATGGTTTTCTAAGTGCAATGAACGAATTAACAAAGAGTCAGGTATTAAAAAGCATTTTTCTTTACATGATTTAAGAAGAACTACAGCAACAAAACTAAGAGAGATAGGGACTGATAAAATAACTATTGATAAAGTTCTTAATCATTCTGTTAGTGGTGATGTGACATTAGCTCATTATCAGCATTATAATGAGTTTGTTGAGATGAAAAGAGCTTTTGAAAAGTTCGACAGGTATATATTGAGAATTACTGAAAATGGTTGAAGATAATTTTAAACTACTTGTAAAACTTGAAGAATTAACTAAGAGCAATTTTGAGTACAAAGAACAGCTTAAAAAGCTTAGTAAAGAGAATAAAGCTTTAAAATCACAGTTAGAGTCATGCTCGTGTCAAAATTCACATCCTCATTCTCTTCCTCAAAAAACGACAAGTAAGACGGATTTTAAGAATGAAGATACTTCTTCAGCTTTATTAACACCGAAAGAAAAAATCAAACTATTCCAGAATACTTTTAAAGGAAGAAATGATGTATATGCATATCGTTGGGTCAATAGGGAAGGGCGTTCGGGATATTCTCCTGCGGTAGAAGGTGGATATTTTTCGGCAAAAAGAACGACAAATCCTAACTACTTACCTTTGACTTCCTCAGTAGTTGAAGGTCATTTAAACGGCAAAAAAGTAGTTGGAATTTACCCTCTACTTTCTGATGAAACATGTTGGTTTATTGCAGCAGATTTTGACAAAGATAATTTTCAAGATGATGCTTTGGCATATTTAAAAACATGTAGAGCCTTAAATATACCAGCTTACATTGAACAATCTCGTTCCTGTAATGGTGCTCATGTTTGGATTTTTTTTGATGAACCAATACCTGCATCAATTGCACGAAAATTAGGTTTCTTAATTCTTACAAAAACAATGAATAAGCGACATCAAATTAAACTCAGTTCGTATGATAGATTCTTCCCAAATCAAGATACTCTACCTAAAGGAGGTTTTGGTAACTTGATAGCTCTACCTTTACAAAAAAATGTGAGAGCCAAAGGAGGGAGTATTTTTGTAAATGATAGCTTTCAGCCTTATCAAAACCAATGGCAATTTTTATCTTCTATTGAACGAGTTTCATTCCTTAAAGTTCAAAAACTTGTAGAAAAGGCTCGACAAGAAGGGAGAATTGTTGGAGTTGCATTATCTCATTCAGATATGGATATGGACGATCCTTGGACTTTGCCACCTTCTCGCAAGAGAATCAAAGAGCTAAAGGGTCCATTTCCTGAGTCAGTTCGAGTAATACAATCTAATCAGCTTTTTATTGAGAAAGAAGGCTTGCCTTCTCCTCTTATAACACGCTTGAAACGTATAGCTGCTTTTCAAAACCCTGAATTTTTTAGACATCAAGCAATGCGATTATCAGTCTACAATAAACCAAGAGTTATTTCTTGTTCAGAGGATTTTGGAAAATTTCTTGCATTACCAAGAGGGTGTTATGAACAAATGAAATTATTGTTTGAATCTTGTAACATAAAAATCAATGTTGAAAACGAGTGTTTTGAAGGGGAAAAACTTGATTTGACTTTTCAAGGAACTCTAAGAGAGTTACAAGATAAAGCAGTAAGTGAAATGCTTAAAAATGATATTGGTATACTTTCTGCCAGTACAGCTTTTGGAAAAACCGTAGTTGCGGCAAACATGATTGCGAAACGTAAAAGAAACACGTTAGTTTTAGTCCATAGAAAACAGCTTATGGATCAATGGCGTGAGCGATTATCTACATTTTTAGATATCCCTATTAAATCTATTGGTGTAATAGGTGGTGGGAAGAAGAAGCCAACAGGCAATTTAGATATTGCGATGCTTCAAAGCTTAGTGAAGAAAGGAGTGGTCAATGATGTAGTTGCTGAATATGGGCATGTAATAGTTGATGAGTGCCATCATATATCAGCGTTTAGTTTTGAAAGTATATTAAAAGAAGTAAAAGCTAAGTACGTACTTGGACTTACTGCAACGCCAAAAAGAAAAGATGGTCATCATCCTATTGTTGTGATGCAGTGTGGTTCAATTCGTTTTCGTATTTCAGATAAAGAGCAGGCAAAAGTAAGAAATTTTGACCACGTAGTATATGAAAGAAAAACAAGTTTTGTAATGCCTCCAAACGATGAGAGTTATAAAATTAACGAAATTTATGCTGCTTTGGTTGAAGATGAAACTAGAAATAAGTTTATTCTTAATGATTTAGTCTCTGTTATTGAAGATGGACGAACACCTCTCTTGCTTACTGAAAGAACAGCACACTTAGAGTATTTTCAAGAAAAGCTTAGTTCTTTACCATATAAAACAATAATGCTTCGTGGTGGGATGGGGAAAAAACAAACCAATGCTGCTTTGCAAGAGATAAAAGAATCTGAGAATGAGAAACAAGTTATTATTGCAACTGGCAGGTATATCGGAGAAGGCTTTGATCATAATAGACTTGATACTCTGTTTTTGGCTATGCCAATTTCTTGGACAGGTACTTTACAGCAGTATGTAGGTAGACTTCATCGACGAAATGATCAGAAAAAGGTTGTAAAAGTTTATGATTATGTAGATCATGATGTTTCTGCCTTGAAGCGAATGTATAGAAGAAGATTAAAGGGTTATAATTCTATTGGATATCGTTTAATTGATCCTGAGCAAGAATTATTATTTAATTACTGATTATAAGTTTTTTTTACAAGATATTTTTATGACAGAACTAATAGATAAAGATTTATTAAACAATATAAAATCAATCATTAATTCGGCAAAATCTAAGGCTTATAAAGCAATAAATTTTGCTATGGTTGAGGCGTACTGGCATATTGGTAAGGCTATAGTAGAGGATGAGCAAAAAGGCAAAGATAGGGCGGAGTATGGGAAAGAGCTTATTCAGGCACTTTCTAAGCAGTTATCTAGTGAATTTGGCAAAGGATTTTCAGCTCAAAATCTTTGGAATATGAGAAAGATGTATGAGAGATTCCCAATTCTCCAGACACTGTCTAGAGAATTGAGCTGGTCGCATTATTGTCAATTATTTCGGGTAGATAGCGAAGAAAAGCGTAATTGGTATGTGGAAGAAGCAGCTAAAAATAGCTGGTCTGTAAGGCAGTTACAGCGTCAAATCAATTCCTTTTATTTTGAAAGAATCATTAGTGCTAAGGATAAGAAGCTATTAAGTGAGGAATCTGAAAAGCTAATTAAGCAAATCCCTAGTGAAGCAGTAATTAAAGACCCATTCATTTTAGAGTTTTTAGGTTTGCCTGAAAAGTCAAATTATAGAGAAAGTACTTTAGAGCAAAAGATAATTGATAATTTACAAAACTTTTTATTAGAGCTTGGTAGTGGCTTTTCATTTGTTGCTAGACAAAAAAGAGTTACCTTAGAAAATGATCACTTCTTTCTTGATTTAGTTTTTTATAATTACATTCTTAAATGCTTTGTTGTAATTGATTTAAAAATTGGTGAATTAAGTTATCAAGATATTGGACAGATAGATATGTATGTTCGAATTTTTGATGAGCAATACAGGAACGATGGTGATAACCCTACAATTGGTCTTATCTTATGTTCTGAGAAAAATAATACTGTCATTAAGTATTCTGTTCTGGATGATAAGGAGCAATTGTTTGCTTCTGAATACAAGACAGTGCTTCCTAGTGAAGAGGAGTTGCAGGCTTATATTAATAAACAAGTTCAAAACAATAATGAAGAAAGTAACAGTTGAAGATATAATTGAAATAATAGAACAAACTAGTAAACCAGCTATAGTCTTAGTTGACGGCATCGGTGGAAGTGGTAAATCTACTTTTTCTAAGCAAATTGCGAATACTTTTGAAAATTCTTTATGTATAAATTTAGATGCTTATACTGTCGAAGAAGGTGGTTTGTATTCTGAAAAAAGTTTTAAAAATAATTTCAATCTAGCTTATGAAGAAATACCATATAAAAAAGATGAAATTCTAAATGAAGTAAATATAGATAAATATGATTTTGTAATTTTAGAGGGTTGTTTTTCTTTTAAGTTTATCGACTTTTTAGAGATTACTTATAAAATTTGGATTTCAGTTGATAGACACATTGCTATGAGTAGAATGGCTAAAAGAGAATTGAATGATAGAAGTGCTTTGTCTAAAGATATAATTTTAGAATCTCTTAAAGCATGGCAAGAGTGTGAGAAAAGATATATTGATAAATTTGATCCAGTTGGGCA
>CALJRW010000166.1 GCA_937976335.1 uncultured bacterium
TAGTTTTGAAATCTTATCTTAAATAAAAAAAATCCTAAAAACTCTACTATACCCAACGACATTTGGTTTTTCCGCTTTTTTTAAAAATATGATTTGATCTGACACTGTCAGTTTGAAGAAGTCCAGTTCGAATAATCTCAATTTAAATAAATATCGACGTTACAAATTAAATCGTCTATTTTTCCGTCCTTTTGCACCTTTGTCAGTTTTATTGCTCTCTTTTCTTTTTTTCTTTCTCTCTCTTGCTTTTCGCTTTTTTTTAGGTGTGCGATTTTTATTTAGATTAGTTTCTCTTTTTCTATTTGAAATTTGATTACCATCGAAAGAATCTCCATCATCGTTTGCATTTGGCTGAGTTTCTCTTCTAGTAAAAAAAGATTCTGTACTTTGAATTAGTTTTAAAGTTTGTGCTAAAGAAATTCTTGGTAAAGTAGCAATATTAAAAAAAATGTTTGTATCGGTGAGAGAACCTTCTGTATTATGCTTGTCTTCCGCAATTAAGTAGCTATTTGAAATTGCTAGTGTAGTATTTAACATACTAAAATATTACACTGAAGCTATGTGTTACTCAAGTTTTTTTCTTCCTAACTTTCATATATTTTTGATGCCTGCTTTTTAGCTTTTTTTAGTTTTTAGTTCTTGAATTAGTTTATGAGGAATTAAGGACATATTGCTCGGCATTGAGCTTTCACATAATTAATTTATCAAAGGCTTTATCAGCTTTAGGATTTTTATACGAAAAGCTATATCTAGTTTCCTCTACAAATCATACTTTTTCTAGTCTTATTTTCCCTTATTGACCTCATAAACATTAATAGTCCAAAATACTAAAGAAAATGGAAAATACAAATAAATCTAATTCTTTGCTTCCTCCAAAATGGCTTATCTTTGCTATATCAATAGTTATTTCAATTTTTCTTTTAGTAAAGCTAAAAGAAATGTTTATTTTAATTATTTTAGGTCTTGCAATCTCTTATATCATAGAACCTATTCTTTTGTATCTTGAAAGTAAGAAAGTTAGAAGAATAGTTGGAATCTGTTTAATTGGATTCGTTTTTGCTCTAATAATTTTTTTAATTACTGTAACTGTTGCTCCTGTTTTACTTAGAGAGTTTCAGGAATTGTTAACTAACTTGCCTCGCTATATAGTTCAAGTAAAAAGTAAAGTTTTGCCATTTATAGAAAAATTTGAAACACGTTTTCCAAGTCTTTCCTTGTCTCATTTATTTGTTAGCTCAGGCGCTGGAATTGAAACTGAGATTTTACAAAGAATTAGTAATTACGGAGGGCAGGCTTTGCTTAAAGGTTATTCTATTACCTTAGCTGTGTTAAATTTAGTGCTCCTTCCTTTTATAATTTTTTATATATCAATGGATTTTCCTAAAGTAAGAGAGTTTATTTTAAATTTTTTTCCTCCAAAAGTTAGAACTAAAGTTAATGTAATGTTATCTGAAATTGATGATTCTCTTTCGGGTTTTGTTAGAGGGCAGTTGATAGTTTGTATTTCGCTTTTTATTCTTTATGCTGTTGGTTTAGCGTCTCTTAGGATAGAGCTTTGGGGAGTTCTTGCTCTTATATCGGGCTTTGGTCATATAGTTCCTTATTTGGGGCTTTTACTTGGTATTGTTCTTTCTAGTATTATGGCATTAGTAACGCATGAAACTTTTACTTCTGTATTGTTAGTTTGGGCCCTTTACGTTTTAATTCAGTTTATTGAAGGTACGTTTATAACTCCTAAAGTTTTAGGAGAAAAAGTAGGTCTTTCTCCTTTGGTAGTAATTCTTGCAATTTTAGCTGGAGGGAGTCTTTTTGGCTTGTTAGGTATATTTCTAGCAATTCCTGGTGTTGCGATAGGACGAGTTTTATTTACTAATTACTATAATTGGTTAGTTCATCAATATGATTGAATTGTAAAATCTCATCCTGTTTTTCAAACTACTTAAATATGTTATTACAGACTCATGAGTACAGATATTTTAAAAAGCGAATTAGTTAAAGATTTAATAAGTTTAGCAATAAAAGAAGATTTGCCAGCCGGAGATATCACTTCTGAATTAACGATAGATAAACAAACTAAAGGTCATGCAATAATAGAAGCGAGAGAAGAATTTATATTCTGCGGTGGCCCTTTGGTAAAAGAAATTTTCAATAATTTTGGTTTTACTCCTGAAATAAACGTTTGTGTTGCTGAAGGAGGAAAAGTAAAAGCCAAACAGGCATTAGTGAAGATATCAGGTCTAGCACATGAAATTTTAATAGCTGAGAGAACTATACTAAACTTTTTGCAGAGGCTTTCAGGAGTAGCTAGCAAGGCGCACGATTTTTCCAAAATTTCAAACACTTTAAAAGTACTAGATACAAGAAAAACTATGCCTGGTTGGAGAAGTTTAGATAAGTATGCCTGTAGGGCAGGTGGAGCAAAAAATCACAGAATGAGCTTAAGCGATATGATTTTAATTAAGGACAATCATATTTTTGCAAATGACAAATCTGTTTCTAAAACTTTAAGAAAGGTAGTGGACAATAAGCCTGAAGGAATAAGAGTAGAAGTGGAAGTTGAAACAATAAGTGACCTAAAGGAAGCTTTAAGTTTTCCTATAGATGTAGTTATGCTTGATAATTTCTCAAATGAGGAAATCAAAGAAGCTTTAGCGGTTATAAAAGATAAAAAATCTAAAGTTGAGGTCGAAGTCTCAGGCGGAGTTACGATAGATAGGATTAAAACGCTCTCTGATTTAGGAGTCTCATATGTTTCGGTTGGAGGTCTGACTACGAGAGCTATCAATAAAGATATAGCTTTAGAGCTTGAGTTGCTTTGATGACTAAAAAATTATCCCGTAAAACAGATTGGGATCAGTATTTAAATAAAGTTTTTGAAAATCCTAAGCTTAATAATTCAAGTATTTTTTGTTATGAATCTGTAGGTTCAACTATGGATGTTGCGAAAGATTTAATTAAAAATCAAGAGATTGAAAATTCTGGATTGGTACTTGCTGAGAAGCAAACTAAAGGTCGTGGAAGGCGTGGCAATACTTGGGAGGAAGGAGAGAGTAGTCTATATATGACAGCAGTTTTTTCTACTATAAAAGAAATAAATGAAATAAGTGCTTTTTCTTTAGTTGCTGGAATTTGTGTTGCAAATGCTTTAGATGAATTTAATTGTCAAACAAAACTTAAATGGCCAAATGATGTCTTGTCGCTAGAAAATAAAAAAATTGCAGGTGTTTTAATCGAAACTTTTTCAATTGATAAGAAAAATTATTTGCTTGTGGGGATTGGTGTAAATTTAAAGAAAACTAGAAAAGTCACAGAAAGTTATTCTTGTGTGTATAGTGAAACAAAAAAATTAATTAACCCAGTAGAGGTTGTTTTGAAGCTCTATCCTTTGCTTATGGAAGATTATAATGAATTCTATACCCAGGGTTTTTCAATATTTGTTAAAAAATGGTTAAGAAGAAGTTGGATCCAGAAGCAAGAGATAGAATTAGAGATATCGGAAGGCAATAGAATAAAAGGGGGTTATGCTGGAATTAATGCTAAGGGAGCCTTGTTGCTAGAAGTAGATGGTCAAATTATGACTATTATGAATGCTTACAATATAGTTTATTGAATTTTTTACTTAAACAAGAAGTGTAAGATATTTTTTAATTTCTCTAATTTATGTTAGAAATATTATATGAACAACTTATTGCTAGCAGTAGATATCGGAAATACTAACATAGTATTTGGAATATTTGATAATACAAATTTAATTACTCATTATCGCCTCCAAACTGATACTAAAAAAACATTTGATGAGTACAATCATTTAATTAACTCAATTACCAAATCTAAATTAAATCAAGATGCTAGTATCACAAATGCAATTGTTTCAAGTGTTGTTCCAAACTTAACAGCTAAAATTTCTAGTGTTATAAAAGAAAGTTTTGGAATTGAAGTAATAGAATTAAAGCCTGGTATAAAAACAAAGTTAGAGTTGAAAGTTCCAGAACCAAAATCAGTGGGAGCTGACAGAATTGCAAATTGTGTTGCTGCTATTGATGAATACTCTTTTCCATGTGTAGTAATTGATTTTGGCACAGCTACTACTTTTGATTATTTAAATGAAAATGGGTCTTTTATAGGAGGGATTATTGCTCCTGGGCTTGAAAGCTCTTTAAATGCTCTAGTTCAAAAAACGGCTAAATTGCCTAATATCAACCTTACCTGGCCTGAAAAAGTAATTGGCAATACAACGCTTTCAAATATGCAATCTGGCTCTGTATTAGGTTATGCTTGTCTAGTTGATGGTTTGATTGAAGAGATTAGAAAAGAGCAAAATGCTGATTTTAAAATAATAATAACTGGCGGAACAGGGAAGATATTTTTAAATCGTCTGAAAAATAAAGTTATTTATGACCCTAATTTAACACTTAAGGGATTGAGAAAAATTGCCGAACTAAACATGCATGAGTAATGATGCCAGTGGTTCCTTAGAAAAATTTGAAAAACTTAAAAAAAGTATTGCAGAGCTTGATGAGATTGACTCTTCATCGCTGATTGAAGAGTTGGAAACTATAAGCAGAGAAGATACAAGCCCTGAAACTCTAATTGCAGAAGTGCCAAGAGAGTGGTTTTCAGAAGAATCGATAATTGATTTTGAGTTAGATGGTTCTGAATTAGAGAATCCAGCTGTAATTGAAAAGACTAGTAATCATCAAGAGAATAAAAAAGAAGAAAAAAACAATAAAGATTTTCGAGCAATAATTAAAGATTTAAAGCTTCCAGGAAAAATTAAACTAGCAATGTTTGGAAATAGTCTTTGTCGTAGTCTTCTTATTAAAGATAAAAATAGAGTTGTGCAAGAAGCGGTTCTTTCAAATGCTAAGATGAGAGATAAAGAGATTGAAGATTTTGCTAAAGACAAAAATACGCCAAGTAATATTTTAAGAATGATTTCTAATAATAAAGCTTGGATTAAAAGTTACGGAGTGAAAAGAAACTTAGTATTTAATCCTAAAACTCCTAACGAGCTAGGGATAAAATGGGTTAAGTTTTTAAATAAAACTGATTTAAAAAAAGTTTCAAAATCTAAGAATTTACCTCAAGTTGTTGCTACTACGGCTAAGAAGAAAATTCAGGATGAAGAGAAGAAGAGGGGATGAGGATTGAAAGAGTCTTTTTTTTCTTTTGTGAGCTTAGCTGTGAAGTAAACAGTTATCGGGTTTCAGTAATCGCTAATCAGTTTTTAGTAGTCAGGCTATTTTTCTAGCTTTGTTGAGAAAAGTTAACCTGTTTGTGATATTGCTGCTTAGTTTGAGTAGTGCTTATTATTTATAATTTTGACTCTTTTAGTAGGAAATATATGAATAATAGGTAGTAGGGAGGATGAATATAAGCAGATACACTAGTTGTTCTTACTTTGAGGTTGTAGAAGTAAGTTTCAATATATAAAGATTAACAAACAAATTTTTGTAGTTTTGTCGTGTAGATTAAAATTTAAAGAGGTTTAACTTCAATTTGGATTAAATTTCCCTTTTCTACCCAAAAAGCTTGTGGCATTTTCAGTGGCGAAAATACATCTGTTAAAGTTTCATTTCTAAAGCTAGCCAATGTTTCTTCTCCAAGTGCAAGTACAGGGCTGATATCTTGTTTTAACAAAACTTTTTGAAAGTCGCTAATTCTATTGTCTTGAGTATCAATGTGAGGTATGGCTCCTCCTTGAAGTATTCCCATGCAAGGCATAGCTCCAAAAGTGGCACCTTCTGGTCCAGCGATAGAATCTGTGCTAGCCCATTCGAAAAAAACTATAAATCCAGCACTATATCCTGTTATTATAATTCCTTGGTTGTACCAATTTTTAATTTTTTGTTCGCAATTTATAGATTTCCATAAATTTCTAGCTTCTTGCGTATTTCCACAAGTGATGCATAGTATATCAAACTTTTTGTCATAATAGTCATTTGCAAAGAGTGTTTCATCAATTTCTTCAAATTCACAATTTAGTTGGCTTTCTAAATTTTTATGATTATTTAGTAGTTCTTGAGTATTAATAGAGTCGGAAAGCTTAGATGGAGTGGTTAGTAATGCAATTTTTGGTTTTTTGTTTTGAGTTTTTGTTAAAATTTTTTGCCAAAGCTCAATTCTAAATGGCTCTATGCTTGGTCCGCCTCCAGTTCCTCCAACTGGCATGAATATTCTTTCCATCATAACGAAATCATCAATTTAAACTTAAACTTATATCTATATACTCTTCCTAACCTCAACAAGCTTACTACTTAAATCCCTATGATTAGTCTCTATATACTCCCCATAGCAACTTCTTGCTAAATCTCTTAAATCCGCAACATTTAAAGTATCTTCAGTTTGTATACCAAATATAAATAAATCAGTAGAACGATTAGAAATAACATTTGTTAACATTCCTCGAATTACTGGGTGAGTTGC
This sequence comes from uncultured bacterium, assembly GCA_937976335.1. Classification (GTDB taxonomy): domain Bacteria; phylum Bdellovibrionota_C; class UBA2361; order UBA2361; family CALJRW01; genus CALJRW01. The sequence continues at coordinate 6,427 of CALJRW010000166.1, forward strand.
TTTTGACGAAGTGTCTCTTCCGTCAGTGAGAATAATCATAGATTGATTGAAATTAGTTGTGTTTGCTCTTTGAGTCACTCTTTCAAGGCTTATTCTAATTGCATCATATAGAGAACTACCACCTCTAGCTTCAAGTTTTCTAATAGAGTTAGCCGCTTTTTTTAAATCATCACTTTGCTTAAAAAAGATTTCAGTTTCAGTTCCGAATGTTACTATTTCTACAAAGTCATTCTTATCTAAAGTTTCAATAAATTTTGATACTGCAGCAATTGTAAATGCTAGAGGTTCGCCAGACATAGTGCCTGAAAGATCCATCAAAATAGTTACTAATCGAGGGGTTCTTGCATCGTTCCATCCATCAAGTAGTTTTCTAGTGTTTACGAGGTCTGGCGATTGTATGATGGATTTAGGCATTTCAGAATTAAGACCAAAGTTCTTATAGCTTTTTGACGCTTCTGTGCTTTTAAGTTTTTCTTCCGAATCTAATTCAGATAGTGATTCGAATTCTGTAAATGCTCTGAAACCTTGACGTTGAACTTCTTGAATTTCGCTACTTGATCTAAGAAATTCTGCAAAAAAACTAAATGCAGCAAGTTTGTCTTTAGTTGCCCAAGCTGCATCACTTCGACATAGCTTACTAACTTGCCATGCAGAGCCTTCTTCAGGATAGATCATCTTGAGGCTTCCTTTTGTTTTAGAATTGAATTTAATTGCTTGCTGTTCACTTACAAGGCCAATTGTTGTTACAAAGTCTTTGTTTGCTGTAATTTTTTTTCTTAAATGTTCTGTGTTGTTTCCATACCAAGAAATGTTGGAATAGTTATTACTAAATAAGTTGTCGAGTTGAAAAAGAGCCGCAAGTCCTGAATCAAAAGAAAAGGGATTGAGCGTTGCTAAGCGTACCTTTTTTTTGCCAATTTTAAGATCTCTATCTGTCAGTGCTGTTAAGCTCTGAAATAAACTTCTTTGTTCTTCAAGTAGATCTTTTTTATTTCCAACAAGAACAATTGGGCTCGCTAGTATTTCTCTGCAATCAGTTTGTCTTGCTCCTAAGTTTCTTATGTTAGCATTGCTTAATTCGATATATACTGGTGAAGCAAACCATGCGTCTGGTTTTATTTTGCCAGATGCTATTTTATCATAAGCCTCTTCGTTTGGCATTTCAGTCATTTCTATAATAATTCTTTTATTTCCAGAAAGCCTAAAGTTTTTTTCTTCAAAACGCTTTTTTGCTCCTTCTAAGTATGTTTTTAAGCTAGGAGGATGTACTATGTTTAAAGGAACTCCAGTTACGTAATCGCTATCTATCTTTTGCGAATTTTTTCCTTTGCAGCCTATGGTTGAGAGGGAGAGTATAGCTATTGTTATAAAAAAATATGCAAAGTGGGTTGTTTTTTTATTTCTCAATTTATTGACCTCATTATGAATTCAGGTTTAAAAGAACTTCATTTTAGTTTCTCTACCTTTTTATACAATTTATCAAGCTCCTTCAATCTCTTATTAGTTCGCATCCATTTTTTAGCTTTTTCAGCAGGATAGCCAATATAATCGCCTTTTTCTTTTATATTTTGAATAACAGTTGTTTTGCCAGCAGTTCTTACCAAATCTGCTACAAATATATGGTCAGCAACTCCAGTTTGGCCCCCTAATACAACGTTTTTCCCAATCGTAGAACTGCCACCAATACCTGTTTGTCCACATATCACAGTATTTGATGCTATTTTTACATTATGTCCGATTTGTACAAGATTATCTATTTTCGTTCCTTTGGAAATGCTAGTGCTTCCTAATGCTCCTCTGTCAATACAAGCGTTTGCTCCAACATCAACATTAGGTCCTAAATACGTATTTCCAACTTGAGGTACAGAAACAAGTTCCCCTAATTTGTTAGGAACATATCCAAATCCATCAGCTCCGATGATAGCACCATTTTGTATTACGCTGTTTTCGCTAATTTCACAGTACTCTCTTATTGTAACTCCTGAATGAAGAATTGTGTTTTTCCCGATTTTCGCACCTTTATATAGAACAACATGAGGATGTATCGTTACATTGTCCCCAATCACTACATCATCAGAAATAACAGAAAATGCGCCTATTGCTATGTTTTCACCTAAAGTAGCTTGGCTAGAAATTTCAGCTTTTTCGCTAATTACTTTTTTTTCATCTTCTTTTTCATAAAAGTCAGGGATTAGTGAAAGTATAGCTTTCTTAGGATGGCTTGTTTTAATAATAGTAGTGTTGGAAGGGATTTCTTGAGGTGCGTTTTTGGTAATTAAAATACTTCCTTTAAAATTTTTTATAGCTTCGTTTAATACTTTTTCAGAATCACTATCACAAAAACAAATAGAGTTTTTTGTTGCTTCGTTTAATGAAGTTATATTATCTGCATAGATATTTTTATCGCCAAAAAGCTTGCCTTCAATTTTATTAGCTACAAATTCAGCTGTAATTTTAGTTATTTTTTTCACCCAAGTCATAGTGAATTGAATACTATCACTTTTAATCTAGTTTGCAAAAAAAAGAAAAAAACTCCAAAAACTCCACATCTCCAGACCTCTGTGTCTCTATAAAAAAAATATACGAGGTTTAGAGATGTAGAGTTTCTGGAGGGGATTTAAGCAAGCTTTAGATGTCGATTTCTAAACTAACCGGACAATGGTCAGAGCCAGTAACCTCTTTTTCTATTATACAATTTTTAATAACTCTGGCTAATTTTTGAGATACAAAAATGTAATCAATTCTCCAACCAAGATTTTTTTGTCTTGCTCCGGCTCTATAAGACCACCAAGTATATGTATCTTTGATATCTCCATTTACATGTCTAAAGGAATCTACAAACCCTAAATCAGAAAATTTGTCCATCCACTGTCTTTCTTTAGGCAAGAATCCAGAAAGTTCTAACTTTTCAGCTTTTTTTGGATGATGAATATCAATTTCTTTATGACAGATATTAAAATCTCCGCAAATTATTAATTTATCTAAACGTGCCTTTGGTAAATTTTTTAAGTGTTTGTAAAAGTGATTTAAGAACTTATATTTATAATCTTGTCTGACTTCTCCTGACGTTCCTGACGGAAAATAGATGTTATAAACATCAATGCCATTAATCCTAGTAACAATATATCTACCTTCTGAATCAAATTTTTTACTACCTAAGCCATAGAAAGTTTTTTTTAGCTCGACTTTTTTGTTGTTATGTATAAAGGCAGTGCCTGAGTAGCCTAGTTTCTCTGCAGGAGAGTAAAGAGCCTGATAATCGCCAATCGGTTGTTGAACTTCATTAAGTTGCTCAGGTTTGGCTTTTATTTCTTGTAAGCATAGTAAGTCAGGCTTAGTCTTAATTAGATAGTCATTTAGACCTTTTTTGTATATCGCTCTTAAGCCATTAACATTCCATGTAGTTATTTTAATGCTCACGTATTTTTTTTCAATATAGCTAGATGTTGATATGCAAAAAAACCAGGTAAATTTTTTGCTAAAAATAACCTAACTTTTGCGCCAAATTTAAAAAAAGATGTTTTTGTAATATATTCAGGTAGAACAAATTCGGCTGGCTCTATGCTAGAAGATATTTCTATTGTTGTAGTGTCCTTAAAGTGCTTTATGAGTTCTTTGAACATACTTCTAGTAAAAATTCTATAGTGAGTTTTGTCAGGTATCCCTCGATTTGTATTTTTATAGTATCCGAAGATAAGAGGCACTCTAACACTCCAGTGAGCAAAGTTAGGTAGTGAGATTAAAACAATAGCTCCTTTATTGAGAAGAGGATTTAGTTCATCTATAAATTTTTCAGGCTCTGTCATATGTTCAAGCACATCCATAAGGAAAACTAGATCGAATTTTTTCTTTTGAAATCCTTTTAATTTAGTTTTGATTTCTTTATAAGTGCCTGATAAAATTTTTATAGTCTCAGGATCGATTTCAACGGCGTTTAAATCTTTAATTCCATCTGATTTTAGAATCTTTCCCATTTCTCCTTCTCCAGGGCCAACGTCGAGGACTTTTGTTTGAACAGGAAGATTTTTAATTTTTTGTAGAGCCCACCAATGGCTTGAGCCATAATAAGGCTTAAAAAGATACCTCTCGTGAGCAGCTTTGACATTACTTGATTCGATATCCTTCATATAGTTTAATTATATTATTAACAAGGTATAGACAAGTTTTTAATGTTTTTAAAAAATAAAAAATATCATTTTATTGGAATTGGAGGCTCAGGAATGGCTCCTTTGGCTGGGATTCTCTCGTCAATGGGATGTTTAGTGAGTGGAAGTGATCTAAAAAAAACTACTTATTTTAATTCTTTGGAAGATAGAAAAATAAAGTTTTATCTTGGTCACGACATAAATAATGTTGATAAGGAAACGGATTATATCGTTGTTTCTAGTGCGATCAAAAAAGATAATCCTGAGTATTGCTATGCACTTGAAATGAAAATTCCAATTATACACAGAGGAGAGCTGCTAGCTAAACTTCTTCAGCAAAAGTTCTCAATTGCTGTTAGTGGATCGCATGGAAAAACAAGTGTGACTGGAATGGTAGGGGAGGTTTTATTGGCATGTGGTACCACTCCAAGTGTATATCTTGGAGGGATAAGTAAAAAGTTTGGCGCTGGTTTTTTATATGGGGAAGGAGAGTATTTTGTTGCAGAAACAGATGAGTCGGATAAGAGTTTTCGAATGATTCATTCTGATATTAACATTTTAACTAACATAGATAGAGAGCATTTAGAAAATTACGAAAGTGAATCTGAGCATTTGAAGACTTTTGTTGAGTTTATTAATTCTACTAAAAAAAATGGTATAGCTATTTTGTGTTTTGACGATGCGCCAATTAAGAAAATATATAGTGATTTTACTGTTGAGACTTTAACGTACGGTTTTGATGAGGGAGCTGATTTGAGGGTAGTTAAGCATTCCTTAAATGAAAAATTGCAGGATTTTGAAGTTCATTATCGAGAAAAAAATTTAGGAACATTTTCTATTCCTCTTCCTGGTAGACATTTTGTTTTGAATTCTCTTGCAGCAATAGCTGTTAGTATACATTTAAGGCTTGATATTGAGTTAGTTCGCAAAGCTCTCTCCTCTTATCAAGGTGTAGGGAGGCGAAGCGATATTATTGGCGTTAAAGATGGAGTTACCTATATCGATGATTATGCTCATCATCCTACAGAGATTATAGCTACTATTAGTGGTTTAAAAGAACAATCTAGGGGTAAGCTTCATGTTGTTTTTCAACCGCATAGATATAGTAGAACAAAAGAAAGTTTTAAAGATTTTATTGGAGCTTTTGAACAGGCGAGTAGCGTTTCTTTAATAGATACGTTTTCAGCTGGAGAAGCTGTAATTGAAGGATATACAGCAAGAGATCTTTTTGAAAAGATAAATCATATTGAAAAGTTTTATCTTCAAGAAGGCCAGCTTAAAAGTCATATAAATAATATCACTAGAGATGGCGATTGTTGTATCTTCATGGGGGCAGGTTCTATCAGCGCTATTGGACGAACATTTATTTCTTCTTCAAATTCTTAATATGAATGATAAACTCGCTATTAAAGCTGCTTTTGAAGAGAAGACAGGTATTTTGGTAAAAAATACAATTACTGGAAGTAAGCTTTCAACGATGTCTGTTGGCGGTTTGATTGATCACTTTGTTACAATTGAAAATATTGAAGACTTGACTAAAGCTCTTTCATTTTTTTTTAGTGAGGGAGTTAAGTACAAAGTTGTCGCAGGTGGAAGTAATGTTATCTTTCCAGATAAAATAAGCGATACTTGGATACTGAAGCTTGGTCAAGGCTTTAGGACGAAAGAAGTAATCTCTGAAAATAAGGAAGGTGTAATTTTAAAAATAGGTTCTGCTATTCCTTTAATCGGTTTATCTAGCGAATATTCTAAGAAAAATTTTTCTGGTCTTGAATTTGCTGGTGGAATTCCTGCAGCCATTGGTGGAGCTCTTAAAATGAATGCGGGAGCTCACGGTTCTGACATGTCTCAAATTGTTGAAGAGGTCTATTTTGTTAATACGGCTGGAAATGTTGAAGTATTTAAAAAAGAGGATTGTGGCTTTGCCTACAGACAAAGTTCCTTCCCTGGAGGGTCAGTTATCACGGGCTGTAAGATGAGGCTTAAGAAATGTCAGGAAGGAGAGGCTATAAGTAAAAGGTCTTACTTTTTAGCTGAAAGAAAGAAAAACCAACCAATCACAATACCTTCTTCCGGCTCTATTTTTAAAAATCCGACACCTCAGCTTAGTGCAGGTGTTCTTCTTGATTCACTCGGACTTAAAGATTTTAAGTGTGGTCAGGCTCAAATTTCTGGAATGCATGCAAATTGGATAGTTAATCCAAATAGGCTTGCTACTTCTTCTGAAGTTCTTCAAATTATAGAGAAATGTAAGAAAAAAGCCCTTAAAGAGGAAGGAATTGCTCTTAAAACTGAAGTTAAGCTCTTTTAGGAAAGTTTTTTTTTTGTTACCTTATTAACTACTTGATATACTAGGGGTTTTTCACTGATGCGGTTTTTAATAATGTTATTTTTGCCATTATTGCTTTGTTTTGCTTTTTTTATGGCGTACACCAGCTTTTTACCTAAAAATTCTTCGTCATCTTATTATTTTGAAAATTTAAAAATAGAAGCTAGTTCTGCTATCGAGGATGATATGTTACCTGCCTTAAAAGGTGCTGTTTCTACAATAGGCGGAAAGTTATCTTTCTTTTTTAAAGAAACTAAAAATTTAATTGTACGAATATTTATTTCTATTAAAATTTATTTTCATGAGCTTTTATATGAGCGAGTAGTTCATTTTGAAGGCTTAGCTAATGTCACAGAGGATTCCTTATTAAAACTTTTACCGAAAGAGCGTTCGAATATTTCTTGGTATCTTTCTAAGGAAGAGCTAAAACAGAGCCTACTTTCTATTCCTACAATAAAATCTATTGATATTAACTTATGCTCTTTCCTTTCTATAAACTGTTTCAACGTTAGAGCTGAGGAACGACAACCATTTTTTGTAAGTTCAGATAAGAGATGGCTTCTTGCTTCTGATGGAACAATTCTAAAAAAAACAGATGCTAATTCGCTAGCTACTTATCCTTTGGCTTTAGGAGTAGACGTTATGAAGGAATCGCCAGATCTTTTAAAAGCTAAAATCTCTGCTCTTTATAGAGTTTATACTGATAGCATGAATCATTTAGCTCTAGACATACGTTCACTAAAGTTTAGCAAGAGAGGAGAAGTGATAGTTAATTTTGATAATCATCCTGCAGCTGTAAGATTTGAGATTTCTGATGAAAGCAATTTTAATCTAAGTGATCAGTTAACAAGATTGAAGTATTTATTAGCTAGTTTAAGTGAAAGTATTAATCTTGTCTCTGAAATAGATCTTTCTATGGGAAGGGTTGGAGTTGTGAAGTATTTGCAAGATTAAGAGTCCAATATTTACACTTTTCATAATTTACTTGATTTTATCTATAAGTACATACTAATCTTTCTAATGATAAACAGTCATAATGGAGTCGCTATGCAAGAAGTTATAGAGAAACAAAGCGAAAAAGAAAAAACACAGATAGTTTGCAGTTTAGATCTAGGAACTAATAATACTAGAGTTGTTGTTCTAAGTATTGGTGAAGAAAATAAATTACTCGGAGTTGGTCATTCAAAATCTGCAGGTTTAAGAAAGGGTGTAATAATAAATATAGAATCAACTGTAAGTTCTATTAAAGAAGCTGTAGAAGAGGCTGAAAAAGAATCAGGTGTTCAAATTGATTCTTTAGCTGTGAATATTTCAGGTAATCATATTGCTAGTTTAAACAGTCATGGAATAGTGGCTGTAAAGACCGGTGTTGTATGTGAGAAAGATATTGAACGAGTCTCAGATGCTGCTCGAGCTGTGCGAATTCCGGAAGATAAAAAAATAATACACACATTAGAACAACAGTATCTTTTAGATGAGAATGATGGAATAAAAGATCCAAGAGGTATTGCTGGTGTTAGGCTTGAATCGCGAGTTCATTTAATAGCAGCTTCAAAAAATAGTTTTGAAAATCTTCAAAGGTGTGTTGGAAATGCCGGATTTAGAGTTTCTGAAACTAAATTTTCGCCTTTAGCTGCATCGAAAGCTACCTTAACGGCAGAAGAAAAAGAGTTAGGAGTATGCTTAATTGATTTTGGTGCAGGAACGACTGATATAATTATAGTAAATAAGGGAGCTGTAATATTTTCAAGTTCAATTGCAGTTGGTGGAAATCATGTTTCTAATGATATTGCTGCTGGTTTAAGAACTTCTCTTTCTGCTGCTGAAAAATTTAAATGTGAATTAGGTTTGCCTTTGGATGTTGAACAATATAGTAAAAAATTTAAAGTTCCAAATGCTGCAGGCGATGAATTTAGAGAAGAAGATATAGGATTTTTAGCAAACATTGTAGGTTCAAGAATAAAAGAGTTATTTAGTATGATAGAAGAAAAAATAGTTTCTTCAGGTTGTGAGAATCTTTTTGCTAGTGGATTTGTTATATGTGGAGGAGGAGCCAAGCTTAAAGGTTGTAAGGAGTTACTGAAGGATATGTTTAAGTTGCCAGTTAGAGAAGGAACAGCTAAAAATTTTATTGGAGAATCGTCTTTTTTAAATAATCCAGAAATGACTGTGGCTCTAGGTCTTGCCTTAGGTGGTAAAAGTGGAAAATCAGAAAGTATAGTTAGTGAATCTTGGAAGAGTATCAAGGGGTGGTTGGCTAATCATTTTTAGTTTTTTATTTTCTGCACATTCTTATAATTTGTTAGCTTCTGAAGCTTGAATCATGTATCCTTTTAGTTGATGTCTATATACATATTAATTTTAGCTTCAATAGTCCAACTAATTGGTGCAGGATTATATATACGGTCAATGATTACTGGTAGTACAAAACCTAATAGAGTGCCATGGTTTTTAGTGGCTTTCGCGGCATTTGTTGCGACTGGCGTTGCTGTTTATGAAGGTGTTCGTTGGGCTGTATTGCCTGGTTTTATGTCAGGTTTTGGGCCGTTCTGTATTTTTGTTGCATCATTTGTCATTCCTGAAGCTTATTGGAAAAGTACTAAGTTTGATTATTTTTGTGGATTTTTATCACTCTTAGGTGTGATGTTGTGGCTTGGAATGGATAAAGGGGCCTTGGCTCTGATTGCAGCTATATCATCTGATTTTTTAGCTACTGTTCCCTTATTGATAAAAGCTTGGAAGTTTCCCGAAACAGAAAGTTCAGTAGAATTCTTAACGACATTTTTTGCAGCTACAGTAGGACTATTTGTAATACAATCTTGGCGTTTTGTTGAATGGGGGTTCTTGGTTTATCTAGTTGTAATTAGTTCTGTTCTAGTTTTTGCTGTAGAACGAAAGCGATTTTGAATTTATGAGTAATAATAGTTAGTGACCCCTTGTAGGTTAGTTAATAAATAAAAATATTTATAGTTTTATAGTTTTATAGTTTTTTCAAGTTATTTAGAAATCAAAGCAATTTGAATATTTGGAATATTTTTAAACTCCTTGGGGTCTATTTTCATGCCGCAATGATCATGCCCGCCGGCGCCAATGACATATGGTTGCTTGAATACGGTCTCGCAAATGACAGCTTGTTCGCATTTAGCGATAACAATAGGAGGTACCCCGCCGATTTCAAATCCAGTTAGTTTATAAATGTATTCAGGCTTAGCCATTTGAATTTTTTTATAAGCTGTTACATTTTGAAGTGCTTTAAAGTCAAGTTTGGTATTTCCACTTACTATTGCACCAACATTTTTACCTGTATTCTTGTCAATGCAGATTAGGCATTTGAGTACTCGCTCAGCTTGTTCGTCTAAAGTTTTAATCGCATCATTTGTCTTTGCAGCACTTTCACTATGTGGGATTAATTCACAATGTACTCCTAACTTTTTGGCTAAAGACATTGCAGATTTTTCAAGTTGTTCTCGATCGGTCATTTATATAGTTATCCCAAAAAAGAATTTCTCTATAATTATATAGAGGAAAACCTTCGGTTTCCCTATGTTCTTGATTGGGATAACTATTTGCCGTCCCTCCGGGGGTATAGTAAGTCCAAAAAGTTTTTTTAGGGAAATTCTTTTTTGGACTTACTATATTAGCAGAGTGTAAATGATCTTAAGCGTTCTATGATAGGGGGAATGTTTCAGTGGATTTGTTTTCTTGTTAGGCTTTTTAAGAGAAACTTGGCTTGATACTCAGAGTAGTTTCCGAAAGTTGTTTTTTGGACTTTCTATCTCACTGAGGGATAAAAAATAGTTGTATCGAAATCAATATGTTATAAGGGAGTGTCGAAAAACGGCTAAAACCCCCTAGATACAATTACTTGAAAATCTGTTAAAACCTTTTTATGAGTTTAAAGAAGGAGAATAAACAGATGAGCATGTACATCCCGAATTTAGAAGAGCTAATATCAGAAGA
>CALJRW010000167.1 GCA_937976335.1 uncultured bacterium
TTGGTTATATTATTTATGGTGTTTACTCTACTAGTAAGGGAGACCGCTTAACTAATACTTTTGTTTTAGTCACTTCTGGATTGATTTTATTCACAGTTTTAAACCTGTTTGTTAATTGGAATCCAATCTATTTATTCTTGATTACAGCCATCATTACTGGTGCTACTTTCCTTATATCTAAGGGAAATATTAACATGACAGGGATTATCGTCGCACTTGGTATTCTCCCCGGTATTTTTGTATGGTTCCTATTTTGTGAAGGGACTAAACATGAAAAATTTGTAGAAAAACTAAAAAATGCAAAGGATATAAATCAATCCCTCCTATGTGTTGGCCTAGACCCCGATCTAAATAAACTCCCAAGTCATTTTGAAAAAACTCCCGAATCTCTCTACAAATTTGGAATAGAAATAATAGAAGCAACAAAAGACTTAGTTTGTGCCTACAAACCAAATATCGCATTTTTTGAAGCTTGTGGTTCAGAAGGGGTTGCAGCACTCGAAAAGTTATTAAAAGAAATACCAAATGATATTCCAGTTGTTCTAGATTGCAAACGTGGAGATATCGGAAACACTTGCTCCATGTATGCAAAATCTTGTTTTGAGCATATGAATGTTGATGCAGTAACTCTTAGCCCATATTTAGGTTGGGATAGTATTGAGCCTTTTGCTCAGTACGCTGGGAAAGGTATTTTTATCTTGGTTAAAACTTCTAATGAATCTTCGGGTGAGTTTCAAAACCTTGAATTAAAGTCTGAAAAACCTTTATATGTAAAAGTCGCAGAAAGAGTAAACGCTTGGCAAGAAAAATCAAAAGCCGATTTAGGTGTAGTTGTTGGAGCTACATATCCAGAAGAACTTAAAACTGTTCGTGAAATAATAGAATCAAAAGCTATTCTTTTACCTGGCTTAGGAGCTCAAGGAGGAGATGCTGAGAGTTGTGTTAAGTTTGGAACAGCAAATGATGGAATGCTACTTATAAATTCATCACGTTCTATTCTTTATGCTTCAAACGGAACAGATTTTGCTTCTGCTTCGCGTGAGAAAGCTAAAGAAATGAGAGATAAAATTAATTCTTTTTTAGGATAAAAGTATGGCAGATATAAAATTATTATTTGAAACAAATGCTTTAAAAATATGTGAACCAAGTAGCCCTTTTTGGTATACATCAGGACTTATAGGAGTCTTTTATATTAATACTCATTTTTTGTGTGGAGGAGATGAAATTGCAATAGATGTGCTGAAGTTTATTGATGACAATCAAAATGAAGAAAAAACTTTTCCTGAAAAAATCCTTAGCAAATTAGAGTCTGTGTATGAAGCATCAAGTATTTATAAAAAAATTATTGATGAAAGTGCTGATAAAGTTAATAAGCAAATCGTAGATAATGGCATTACCCATATTTCAGGTGGGCAAAGAAGAGATTGGTTCTTTGCGCCCTTAATAGCTAAGATGTTAAAGATCTCCTGCCTTTATATCTATAATGACAAAAGAATTTATGATAGCTCAGGGGATAAAGTAAGTGATTTATCAGGAGCAAAAGTATTAAATATTGCTGATCTTCTTACAGTGGGTTCAAGTTATACTGATAAATGGGTGCCTGCTGTAAAAGACATAGGAGGAGAACTAATATCATCTTTTAATATAGTAGATAGAAACCAAGGCGGAAGTGATAATCTGAAAGCTTCAGGAATTACTTCACTTGGAACCCTTTACTCTGTTGACTCTAGTTTATTTCAAGAAGCTCTCAGTAGTCAGTATGTAAGTCAAGAACAATATGATTTTGTTAATTCTTACCTTACAGATTCTGAAGGTTCAATGAAGGTTTTTTTAACTAAAAATCCTCAGTTTTTGAAATCTGCGCTAGATTCTTCAGATGCAAAAACTCAGCAAAGAGCTAGGAAGCTTGTTGATGGGAAGCTTTATGGAGAGTTAAGTTAAAAAAGATATGTCTATAGTTGAAATTTTTACAAAGATTGAGCATAAATTACGCCCTGTAATTCTTAAACTATTTAAACCAGAAATTTTCATTAGCTTGTATACTTCATCGAGAAATTCTTATTTAAAGAAGCTTAGTAATGCTAATGTTTCAGCAAATTTATCTGAATGTATCTATGAGCAAAGTTTATTTAAAAATCGACTTAAATTTAGAAACGATCTGGGTAATGCGGCTGGCTTTGATAAAGATGGTTCGCTTTTAGAGTTTAACTATAAAATTGGAGCGGGCTTTTCTGTTGTTGGTACCGTTTTAAGTGAAGAGTATTCAGGTAATATACATAAATCAATTTTTGGTAAATCAAACCCATGGACACCTCTTCCTAATTCTGGTTCCGCTATAAATTCATTAGGATTACCTAGTAAGGGAATTGACATAGCAGTTAAAAATATTAAAAAGTTTAAAGATAGAGTAAAGCCTAAAGATTTTCCCATAGGTGTAAGCATAATGGGTCATCCTCTTCATAAAGATTCTGAAAGGAAATTGAAAGGTATTTCAGAATGTGTAGATAAAGCTTTGGAAGTTGCTGATTTTATAGAAATTAATGAAAGTTGTCCTAATACTGAACATAATGATGATCAGAGTTCTATGTTAGCTAGGGTTACAGAAGTTATTGAGCTTAGAGATTCAAAAGAAAGATATGTTCCAGTTTTGGTTAAATTGGGTGATTTAGGAGATGCTGAATTTACAATTAAATTTTTATCAAAATTAAAAGTTGATGGAATAGTTATTGTTAATACTCAGAAAAACTATTCTACCTTACTACCTAGAGTTTCAAAAAGAGATCAAAAGCTTTACGATTATTATACAGAAAATTATCAAGGTGGTGTTAGTGGTGCTGTAATAAAAGATTTCTCTTTCGAGCAAGCTAAGAAAGCGGCAAGTGTAATAGATAATTTAAATTTAGATATGATAGTTGTACATACTGGTGGAATTGCGACTAAGGATGATATTCAAAATAGTCGAAAGATAGCAAAAGATATTGTATGTTTAAGGGAATGGTATACTGGCTTAATGGAAGCTATGGGTTCTAATTCTTGGAATAAAGTGTATTCTAAGCTTATCTAGTTTTGTTACTGAGCCAATCCCCAAATCAACTCAAACAAAATTTTAAAACTCCGAGCTATTTCAGAATCAATAATTGTGATTCCGACAGCATGTTCTTCTTTTAATGTTGTAACAACAATTCTGGTTTTTGTTATTTTTAAATCAATTTCAAATGGAAATTTATCTTTAGGTAAATACTTAACTTGTCTGCTTTCACTTTTGTCGGATGATTTAATTTTTTCATAGTCAGAAGTAATTACTCTACTTTTCATTCCTTTAATTTTTCTGGTTTTAACAAAGTGGTTATTATATTCACCTAAAAATTTTCTAAATCTAGGTCTATCCATAATCATATCAACATCATGACCTTCTTTAAGTATTTCATTGTAGGTTCTTTGTAGTCCTTCAATACCTTCAAAACGAAAAACTCCAGCTCTTTTGCCTGAGAGGTTATAGTCGGAAATTAAATTATCAATTAATGACGTAAGCATGGATTGAGAATTATCTAGTGCTTTGCTCTGATTGAAAGTTTGAATGTCTTTAAGATTTTTATACTAAAACTTATTTAAAACCCTAACAGTCAAAAAATGCAAAACAAACATACAAGCTAAACTAACACCCATACTAGGATAAAATCCAAAATCTCTTCTTAAAAGCCAAGTTAAAGAAAGGAAGAAGATAAGAGTGGGAATAACTAACCAAAAAACATCGATAGAAAAAAGCGCAATTTTTTCTATGTTTTTTGTTTCATAGTATAAAAAGAAGATTGTAATTATCGAAAGAAGAGGTAGTGCAATGATAAAACTTGCAATTTTTTCATTTACTTTTGCAACTTCTGAAGCAAGAGTAATAATGATTGCAGATATGATTATCTTTATAAAATAATTCAAATTAATGCTTTCTAGGTCTAGTATTTTTCACGGCAACTCTAGTTCTATGTCCCGGAGCTTGGGTATAGTCTTCAACATAGCAACGAGTTCCCTTTTGCCAATCTTTACACTCTTTTTTAGAAAGCCCTTCGTCTTTACATGAATAGGGGCAAGTTGAGCTTGTAATAAGGCCTCTCTTTATTTTGACTTTGCTTTTATTAGTAATTGAATCTTCAGATAAACAAAGTGTTGTGAGAGAGCTTAGTAGTATAAGTGGTAGTATAAGAGTGATTATGATTTTGTTCATAGGGAAAATAGCCTTAAAGTTAAATATAAGATGATTTTAATTTATTCTTTTTAATTATGGAAGAGTTAAAAAGAATGCTGATTACTTATTTGAATGGCATTCTTAAACAAAACTCAAATTATCAACTAATCGCAAAATCAATCTCATCAAAAACTGGCCAAACCCTACCAATTTTTAAAGTAATAACATCTCCAGCTTTTTTCTCTTTTGGGAGTTTAACAAGTGTTGGCATGTAAATTTCATGAATTTCAACTTGCGCTTTTTTAGCTTCGTTTCTAAGAACTGTAGCTTGTATGGTATCTTTAGTTTTAGCTCTTTGTTTTAAGTAATGAAGTAGCATAAATCTTTTCTTTTCTCGTGAACAAAGAATGACGTTTTTTAGAGTTGGTCGTGAAAGTTCAATTAATTTTTCAATATCATCTCGTGTATATAAAAGATCTTGTTTTATTAAATGCTTATAAATTTGTCTTTGGCAAACTAAGTCTAAGTATCTTCTAATTGGAGAAGTTACTTGACAGTAAACTTCAAGTCCTAAGTTAGAATGAGGTTTGGGATTAGTACTTGTAGAGGATGGCCTAAGAGCTGTTCTTTGAATAAAATCAAAAGCTAAACCAGCTGGAAGGCCTTCTAGTTTTTCTGAAACATCAATAGGTGGATCTTGACTTCTAAAAACTGCAGGAATTTTATTTTCTACAAAAAACTTACCTGCATATTCATTGGATAAAATCATAAATTCGCCAACCATACTTCTTGAAGGTGCTTGTTCCTCTATTGTTTTAAGATGAATTCGATTGTTTTTTAAGTAAGCTTGAACATCATTCTTCTGGACTTTTACAGAACCATTAGCAATTCTTCTAGCTTCAAAATTTCCCGCAATTTCATAGAGCAAATTTAGAGTGTTATCACTTTGGTTTTCTAGTGCATTATCTACTTCATCGTAGTTATACTTTTTAGTAACTTTAACGAAAGAAGGAAAAATATCGCAATTTTGAATTGAATAAGAGTTATCTAATTCAAACTTAAATGTAATACACGATCTAGCTTCTCCAGCAATTAAGCTTATTTTTTCATTTGATAATTTGTTAGGTAACATATTAAATACGTCACTGAGTGAATACACAGAGCTCATTCTTCTTTTTGCAGCTTTGTCCACAATTGAGTCTTTATTAATATACTTTGCAACGTTACTGATATGAACATACAGATTATAACCTTTTTCACTTCTTTCAAGAGAGAGAGCGTCGTCCATATCTAAGGTTGTTATGTCATCAATTGTGATAGTTTCGAGATTAGATAAATCTGTTTCATCGCTATCCGCTTCAGAATCATAATTTATACTATCTGCATCGCTTAGAACTTTTTCAGAAAAGAATTGAGGAATGGAATTTTTATAAGTTGTTAAGTCTTCATACTCTCCAAGTAAGCCTGAAGAGAATAGGATGTAGTAAGCTTTTTTTTCAGGTTGATTAATGTTTTCCGGGAAAAATTCTCTTTGCTCTAAATCTGCAAGTAGCTTTAAGACTTGTTTGCGTTTTGATTGATCGAGCTTAGGGTTAAAACTTGCAAAGTATTTAATATCTTCTATTTTTTTCAAAAGTGGCTCTTCTAAGTCCTTAGTAATTATTTTTGTATTATTTTTAACTGAAGATATAAACATATCAAGAATTTTAGCGCGCATTGCATCACTTTCTTTTTCCTTTTTTCTCGCAATTTTAAGCTCTTCTATTGCTTCTTTAGTTCTTGGAAAAAATCCTTTTTTACTTCGTTTGAAATAAATTCCATTAGTAATTAGCTCTGAACGCAAGGCTATCAAATTCAGTTCGCTTTCTTCAGAAAAGTAAGTAGAGCAAAGTTCTACATCTGTATATTCTCTATTTTCATTTAAACTTGACCAAAGAAATTGAAGATCTATGTCCTTAGAAATTTGAGATGCTTTTTCTAGAAGATTTGCAAGGTCTAAGTCTGATGATTTTGCTTTGTCAGAAATTATATATAAACGATTTTCTCCTAGTCTTAAATCTTGGCCTTTAGAGTTTTTAATTAAAACTTTTCCGTTTTTTTTGCCTTTAGTTAAACCAAGAAAGCACTTTCCTTGATTTTCATAAAAAACTAATATGTTAAGATTGTCCATTCTGAAATTCTTTTAAGTTTTGAAATGCATCCACCTCACTATCTTCTAGTTTTTTTATTATCTCAAGGAAAATTGACCAATTAGATTTAGTTTTTTTAAAAACTTCTTCAAATAAGTTAATTTCAGTTAAATATATTTTTAATTGCATGATTTCGGCATTATTTAGCGTTCTTAGGATATCTACCGTGGGGTTTTTCTCCCAAAATTCTTTTAGGTTATTTTTAAACACTAAATCTCTTTCTATCATTTTTTCGCTTTCAGATTTGTTACTAGTGTATAAAGTGTTTAGCTCGTCATATAGTTTGTTTATAATTTGCTCTAATTTAAGAGTGTTGTTTTTACTAATTTTTGCGTAGGCAAGATTTTTTTCTAAATTGTAATTAGTTGAACAAAGTTCCTTGTTTTTACTTAATTCACTATCCTTACAAAACTTAGTTAATTTTTTATAAAACTGAATAGCGCCTTCAAGACCAACAAAGTTTGCAATACTTTCGTTGAAAGTGACTTGATCTTTAATCCAAATAGTTGAGTGAAAAATTTCGTGAATGACAGTGTTCACTAACTGAAAGTCTTCTTTTTTTAACGTTGTTGACAATATTGGATCGTTAAACCAACCAAGAGTGCTAAAGGCATCAGTATCTCTAAGCCACGTTTCAAATCCTTTTTTTTCTAGTTTTTTAGCTAATTTTTCAGCATCTTTTTTCTCAAAAAAGCCTTTATATGGAACATTTCCCACAATTGGGAACCACCATGTGTATAAGCTAAAAGAATCTTTTTTTGAACCTAGTAAAATCCAAGATGCCACATCTCGTCCTAAGTCGCTATAAAGTGTGTATGACTTTTTGGGAGTTAAGCCAATTTCAATTGCAAATTTTCTAGCTTCAGAAACTAATAACAACTTTCGTTTAGTTTCCGCATCAATTTCAGGATTTGAGATTAAGTTTGAAATTTTTTTTCTTTTTAATAAAATTTTTGATTCTTCAAATGCAGCTCGCATGACGTAAAATGGGCTACAGGAGGAAAAAAATAATATAAAGAAAATTAAAAATATTTTGATCATTATAAGAAATATGCTTTTGCGATATAGCAAACAATCAAAGTGTAAATTCCAGCAGCAACATCATCAGCCATGACTCCATATGCCCCTGGCAAACCTTCTAACTCTCTTGCCGGACTTGGTTTTAAAACATCTAAGATTCTAAATACCACAAACGCTATGCCTATTAAGATATAGTTATGAATGTCAATGATAAAAAGGGGAACTGCCATGCCTGCCCATTCATCAATTACGATATAGCGAGGATCTTTTTGTGTGCCGTTTTTAAGAGTTATGTGACAAGCAATAGTTCCAACGATAGCTGAAAAGAGAAAGCCAAAAATATTTATTGTTAGGGCAGGAATAAAAAAAACTTTTTGGAGCAAAAACCAGAGCGCCACATACGCAGCACTACCCACAGTGCCAGGTATGAGAGGGCTAAATCCAGAATAAAATCCAGTAGCTATGAATTTTGAAATTTTTTCTTTAATCATAATAATAATTTTTCTTTGTAATATTTTAAAACCATACTATAAATATCATTGTAGTCCCATCAACTATAGTAAACTCAAAAAAATTTTTCCGAAAGGAAATTGCTTTTTGAGTTTGCTATCTCCTAGGAGGGGTGCAAATAGTCATCTCAATCAATAGGTTAGGTAAAACTGCAGGTTTTTTAAAAAATAATTTTTTTAAAAATTTCTTTTCGGACTAACTATAGTTGCAAGAAGTTGTTGACTTTGATTTAGTCTTTTTGCTATAAGCTACTTAAAGTAATTTTCATCCTAATCTACTGAAATTTTAGGACTTTTTTGTTGATATAATATGGTTGAATCAGGAAATACGGAATCTAATGCAGTTTTGGGTGGTATAGTCACTGCTAAAGGAACGTCTGAAGGTTTAATTTTACGAATTGATGGTAGGGTTGCCGACAACTCAATACAGGGAGCTTTAGAGGAATTTATCACTTCTCGTGAAAGCTTTTTGTCTGGAAACTCGGTAATTCTTGAATGGGTTGGAAAAGAAAAAGAAGAAGGTTTTGTTAATAGCATTTCGTCCTTTTTAGATTCTAGTTATAAAATAAAAGTTAAAACTTCAAGGTTAAAGAGTAAACCAAAAGCTCTTCGTTCTGATGGTCAGTACATAAGCGATCGAAGAAGTTTATTTGATGGGATGGAGCAAGTTAGTGTTTCTGAAGATACTCCACAAGCTTTTACTCCATCAGCTTTTAATGCTGCTGATGGTGTAAAAGAATTCCTACTAGATGAGCCAGATGCCAGAGTTGTTTATGGAACTTTGAGATCTGGACAAAAGATTGAAACAGATCATTCTCTAATTATAATTGGTGATATTAACTCTGGGGCTGAAGTCATTGCAGGGGGGGACGTAGTAGTGCTTGGAAATCTTCGTGGTGTAGCGCACGCTGGTGCATTTGATGAAACGGGAGGAGGTTGTTTTATCTTTGCGATTAGTCTTAAACCAACGCAGTTAAGAATAGGAAATATGATTTCAAGAGGTGAAGTTAATGAAAGTGGCAAGTCAGTTTCTGGGTCAAATCCGGAAATTGCAAGAGTTGATGGCACTCATATTTGTGTTGAGCCGTATAACTCAAGAAAATTTAGTTTTAAGGATGAAGTATAGTAGGAGGTATTTCAATGAGTATAATATCCAGAAACGGAACAAAAAAAGGAAAAGGTCACGCTATAGTTGTGACATCAGGCAAGGGAGGGGTTGGTAAAACAACAGCTACTTCTAGCTTAGGTGCCGCTCTTGCTCTAAGAGGTCAAAGAACTCTAGTAATCGATGCTGACATAGGGCTAAGAAATCTTGATGTTATAATGGGGCTTGAAAACAGAATAGTTTTCAATTTAGTTGATGTTGCTAAAAAAACTTGTAAGCCTTCTCAAGCCTTAATTAAATCGAGAAAATCTAATAATCTTTATCTTCTTCCTGCATCACAAACTGATGACAAGGATGTTATTAATGAAGAGCAGATAAAGAATGTTATCGAAATTTATAAAAGAGAGTTTCATTATATATTAATTGACTCGCCTGCAGGAATAGAGCAAGGGTTTAAAAATTCATGTGCTGGGGCTGATTCTGCAATTGTTGTAACAACTCCAGAGGTTTCAGCAATAAGAGATGCTGATAGAGTTGTTGGTTTGCTTAGTGCTAGAAGCATAGATGCTTCTTTAATTGTAAATAGAATTGATTACAACTTAGTTAGAAAAGGCGATATGCTTTCAATTGAAGATGTTCAGGAAATTCTTGGGCTTGATTTGATAGGTGTTGTTGAAAAAGACGATAGTGTAATAGTGGCTGCCAATTGTGGAGTGCCTGTAGTTTATAATCCTAAATCGAATGCTGGAAAATCATTTAGTCGTGTTGCGGCAAGGCTTTGTGGTGAAAATATTCCAATTCGAGGCGGAGGAGAAGGTTTTTGGGGTAGATTTGGTAAACGTTTAGGTCTTGCAAGTTAGGAGGAATAAGGATGATAGCGGCATTAAAAAGAAAATTTTTCGGTGAATCCTCAAGTAAAACAAAAGCTAGAAGCAGATTACACTTCGTACTTGTTCAAGATAGGAGTGGTTTAACTTCCGAGGATATGGCTAATTTTAAGAGCGAATTAGTTGAAGTAATAAGTAAGTATTTTGAAATTGATAAAGAGAATTTCGATGTTGCTTATGAAAGAGATTCTTCTTCAACAACACTTTTAATTAACTCGCCAGTTCAAGTTAAGAGAAAAAGTAAGAAGCATAAGAAGAATAAAAATGGGAAAGAAGCTACAGTTCTTGAAGGGCCTAAACCTAAAAGTTAGTAGCGAAATTTTTTCTATATCCCCGGCTTGTCCTCCGAAGCCTTGGCGAAGGAGGAAGGGACAACAAATAGTTATCCCAAAATCAATAACTTACAAGGAAACCGACTTGTCCCTCAAAGCTTTAGCGACAGGGGCACGTCCCACATAGCTTTAGCGAAGTGGGAAAGGTTTTCAAGAAAGAATTATTAGGAAATTACTTTTTGGGATAACTATAGAAACTCTGAAAAGTAAAAAGTAATTTCCAAAAAAAAATTGAGCTAACTAGAGTCTTTTTGTTTTTATAATCTTCTTAGATTACCAAATAACATCTACGTGTGGATAGCTCAATATTTTTTCATCTGCTGTAATGATACTAGAGTTTAAAGTGCGAGCTGCAGCTACTATCATTCTGTCTGCGGGGTCTTTATGAAATGGAGGTGGTAAGCAATACGCTTCTTCGATAATTTCTAAACTAATTGGTAGAACTTCCCAATGATTTAATTCAGTGTATTTTCTAAACCATTTTTTCCAGTGGCTGTTCAGAGTAATTTTTTTTCTCTCTACTGCACAGGCAATTTCAGCACTCGAAATAGCAAGAACTTTTATTTGAGATTCAGGATCGAGTAGGGCATTTTTAGCAGCCTTAGAAAGCATACTAGGTTCAGCAATTGCCCAAAGAATAGCACAGGTGTCTAAAATGATTTTCATTTTAACATGTCCCAGTCATCTTCAGGAATTAATTCATCTGTTAGTGAACCTAAAAAGTTGACTGTTTTTTTGCCACAACCTAATTTCGTTTGATTTTTTTTATGTGAATTAAATGGGATAATTACAGCAATTGGAACATTACGTTTCATTATAGTGACTTTGATTCCTTTAGAAACTAAATCAAGATAGTATTTTAAGTTGTTTTTTATATCCACTATGTTGCCTTTATTCATGTACATATTGTAGCATATATTAATGTACATTTTCAAGAAAAAAATTTGATGCAAAAGGGCTTAAGGAGTTGATTTTTTATAGTAAGTAGCTAAGCTAATTGAGAAAATGATGAAATTGAAAAAACTTATTTATCTTACAGTTCTATTAACTTTTAGTTTTTCTATCGCTCTCTCAGAAGGAAAGAAGGAGGAGATAAAGATAGGAATCATAACACCCCTAACCGGAGCAATAGCTAATTGGGGTAAAAGTATAAGAACTGCAATTGAGATTGCCAATATTAATTTAGAACATAAGGCTGAATTAATATTTCAGGATGAAGGAGTTTGCAGTGCTAATATGGCTATTAGTGCATATAGATACTTAACTTCGATTAAAAAGGTAGATGTGCTCGTTACTTCTTGCCTTGGGGCGGCTCAAGCAATAGCTCCAAAGGCAAAGAGCGCAAATTTGCCATTATTTATTTCAGGACGTTCTGCCCTTGATTTTCATATAAAGCATCCAAATGTACTTTCTTGGTTATCTTTACTTGATTACGAAGGAGAGGCGATTGCAGAATTAATAAAAAAGGAAAGATGGAAAACAGGAGCTGTTATGTCTTGGTCTCAGTATTTTGGAGTTCAGTTTGTAAAGGGTATTAAAAATGCTTTGGAGAAAGAAAAATCTAACTTTTCTTATGAAGTAATAGAAGTGAGTGGTGCATCAACTCCTTCTGCCTCGGAAGTTCAGTTGCTAATAAAAAATCAGCCTGAAGTTATATTTTTAATGCTATCTGATACATCAGCAAGTTTCGTTATAAAGCAACTTCGAGCTTTAAGATATAATGGTAAAATTGTATTACAATCGAGCTTACTTCAAAATTACAATCCAGAAGTTAGGAAAAATTTTAAAGGAGCATTGCAGCAAAAGTTTATAGTTAATGAAGAAGCATTTAAATCACTACAAAATCAAGTGAAAGTTCAATTAGGAGAGGAAGTAGCAGATGATTTTATTTTTTCATATGACGGTTTTACTGAATTGTTAAAAGCTTCTCAGAATTGTAGGAAACAAAAAACTAAAGATCTAAATAAATGTTTAACTAAAAGCTTAAGAAACGAAAAATGGCGAGAAGGAGCATCTGGTAAATTTCGCTTTATGAAAAATGGTTCAACTGTTAGGCCTATGGTCTTTAGAGTTGTTAGTGAGAGTGGTTTTGAGTAGCTTTTTTAGTGTTGCATAAAGGAGTAGGAGCTTTCCAGGCACATTGTCCCGAGTACTTAGAGATTCTATTGAGTCTGAATTAAATTAAATGAACTGATGAATTTACGCGCTTAGGCCTAACTCATTACTAGCTCGAATAGCTGAAAATTTAATTTATTGATAGTAATAGCCTTAAAATATTACTTTTTTAAACTTTTAGTAATAACACCATAAAATTAGCTCAGTACCTAAAGTTCAAGACATTATGCTCCGAGAAGTAAGACAATAGTAAATAATTAATAAATCTTTGAGGTTTAAAAAAAAATTTGATGAATATTT
Source organism: uncultured bacterium (assembly GCA_937976335.1). Lineage (GTDB taxonomy): Bacteria > Bdellovibrionota_C > UBA2361 > UBA2361 > CALJRW01 > CALJRW01. Next base: position 12,638 of record CALJRW010000167.1, read on the forward strand.
ATAAGCGCCCTCTGAATATTTTCGACATATGGAATAAACTTAATGCTCGATTAATTACTATATGCGCTATTTTGCTTTTTCTTTGCTTACTAAACTCCATTCTCTTTACAACTAAAGTATCTGCAGAAAGCTTGATCGACATATCAGGTGAAATTCATGCTGCAATTTCTGAGGATCTCTCAAGTGGTATGGAACAAAATGTTTACTATATTCTTGATGACTCGGAAAAACCTCATCAACTCTTTTTTAACAATCAAGCTCCAAAGAATCTTAAAACAGGAGATTTTGTAAAAGTTGAAGGCTCACTTATAAACGATGAAACTTGGGGTAGAGGAATTTTAGTTTCAAAAATGCTTATACTAGCCTCTGCTCAAAAAATACTTACAAATGTCACGGGCGAAAGAAGAGCACTAGTAATGGTAGTAAATTTTTTAGATGCGCCAGCAGAATGCAATACAGCTAAAGCTACAGAACTTATGTGGACAGGAGCTCGATCTGTTAACGGATTATTTAAAGAATCCTCATTTAACACCCTCAATTTTATCAGCGATACTGATCAAAATGGTAATCCTGATGCAATAAATATTACAATCTCTGAAAACATAGGTAGCCAATGTAATTATCAAGACTGGGTAGCCGCTGCTGACACAGCAGCCACAAATACAGGAGTTGATTTAAGTTTATACCAACATAGGATTTATTTTATACCTAATTCAAGTAATTGTAATTGGGGAGGAATTGCTGGTGTTGGATGTAAAAACTTTTGTCGTACATTAGTTCGAACATGTGGATCAGGCACATTAGCACATGAACTTGGACATAATCTTGGCTTAGGTCATGCCAGAACAGATATAAACAATGATGGAGAAAAAGACTGCGAGTACTGCGATACTTCTGGAATAATGGGATATTCTCCTAACTCTGGTGAATATCGACATTTCAATGCTCCACATAAAGAATATCTTGGATGGATTCCTCCAGAAAGACTAGCTACTATTACTGAAAATGGACAACATTCGATTCTAGCAAACGAAGCAGATCCAAACACGCTATCATTCACACCTCCTTCTATAAATCAAATAATTCGTACGGCTATACCTGGAGAAGAAGAAACCTACTACTACCTATCTTATCGCGCACAGTTAGGGGACTACTCTGGCAAACTACTTGATAAACATAAAAGAAAAATACACATTCACCGCCAAAGTGGTCGCGATCTGTTTAGTTACTTCGTTGCGACTGTGGGAGAAAGCGAAATATGGAGCGACGGTAATGGAGTTAGTATCAAGCTCATTGAAGGCTATAACACTCACGCTGAAATCGACCTACAAGTTAAAGAAGAACTCATTTGTTCAATCTCTGGTTTAGTTCAAAAAAATGGAAAATCCATTAAGAAAAAGAAGAGAAAAAAAATGACCGTACATGCAGTTAATTTAGATAATCAGAAAAAATTTAAATCAAGAATTAAAGCTAACGGTCTATACACAATTAATGAATGTGATAACGGAAATTACAAAATACAGATTAAAACTAAAAAGAAAAGAAAGAAAAATAAAAAGAAAAAAAAGCGAGTAAAAACTGTTACGGTTAATGAGCAACTCCTTGCAAATGGACCTACCACTTATGATATTGATCTTTAATATACCTGTAATAATAAGACTAAAGCAATTTTAGGTTTTAGACAAAAAATAGAAAAACCAAATGTCGTTGGGTATATACTAAAACACATTAGGTTTTTCCGTTTTTTTGTCAAAGACTAAACGTCTTTGCCTAAACTTTGTGTTTTAGTATATGTGTTTATTACGGCAAAAAATGGCTTCGCCATTATTTTGCTCGCCCAACAAATCATTTAGTTTTCCCGCTTGAAAGCGGTAAAACCAAATGTCGTTGGGTATGTTACTTTCCATAATACCTACTTAGAACTTCAAAAACATATTTTTATAGTTATTTCAGGTAGTTAGAACCCCAAAAAGAGTTGAGCAATATATAGAAAGTCCAAAAAGTAATTTCCTAAAAAAAGCTTTTTTGACTTTCTATATCCCCGAAGGGACAACAAATAGTTATCCCAAAATCAATAACTTACAAGGAAACCGAAGGTTTTCAAGAAAGAATTATTCGGAAA
>CALJRW010000168.1 GCA_937976335.1 uncultured bacterium
GTCTCTTTAACTTAAACCATTGGTTTGATTCTTGAAATCTTCTCTCTATTAAGCTCGTTGTAAAATCTTGTTGTTCTTCCATTCTTCTTTTCTAACATAGTTTTTCCGCTCTGTATCTATAGGTTTTGCGCAGGTCTTAACTCTAATCGAACATGTTAGACGCTAGCTTGTGTAGTAGTTTTTTAACACTAACATCACGATTAATTAACCGAGGCAATTCAGCAAGCAGCATTACTGCGCCTCCAATCATAAAAGATGGGCCACTAGCCGGCCCAGTTAATATGGTTTCGTTCATGAAAAATTCTATGGTCGTTCCAAGAGTACCAATAGCCAGAAAGATAGCTGAGAGACCAGCATTAGCAGTGCTTACATGTTCTTTAAGTTGTTCTTTGAAAACTTGTGGATCATTATCAATCGTTGACATAGAATTTAGATGATGCTGAGACATAGGTAGTGAAATCAGTGTAAATACAGCATAAGCACCAAGAGTAAAGAAACTTGCATCAGTTAAACTCTCTAAAAGAGCATTATTTAGAACCAGAGAGTCAAGAGAATGAAAAATGCCACTTACAGCTGCAGCAACTCCTGCTTTTGCAGGAAAATCATAGTAAAGAACAGATCTTGACGCAGCTCTATGAGCAGGTGCGTATAGTTTATTTCCAGTTTCCTGATATAAATCCCCTCCTCTAGTGTTAATTTCCCCCGCTTGGGTTCTAATGCTTGTTGTAGCTTCACCTTGAGGAGTGGCGCTTTTACTTGTAGCTGTAGGAAGGTTATGAGGATCGTGTTTTTGCATATTCATATTTGAATGATAATATTTTTCTGAATGCTAATCAAAAAAAAATTTGATTTTCTAATGTCTAGGTTTACATTCTATTTGAGGCAATTCGGCTTCAAATTAATTTTTGACTAAGAATGGCTATATAATTACCTCCCCTTCTCTCATATTAATCGTTAGAAAGTAATAAAAGTTACTTAGTAGTAGTTGGTAATTTTGGTAAAAATGGTATTTGATACCAAAAGACTGGTATTTTTACCATTTTTACCAAAAGTTAAAGCTATAAAATTATTGTCTTTTTTAGCCTTTCCTGGTATATAATTTAACAATACCGTGATTTACCACTGATACCATAATTTTTTGGGAGTTGGTGATCCAACTGTTATGCTTTTTCTTGAAAAATTGAACTTTTATTAATTTATATAGTCCTAATGTACATGCTTACCCGAATTCTCTTTATTTTTCTCATATTGACAGTTTTTTTTGTTACTCCAACCCTTGCTTCTTCTTGGTGTTCATGTGAGGGCGAAGCTGAGGGGGTTTCGCTGGAGAGTTCGTCCAAACTTAATCATGAAAGATTAGTTAAGATTGATCCTCAAAAGACGAAGTGTAAGGGACACAGTTGTTGTCCTAACTTGAACACACCTCTTCGCATATGGTTTGGTGAAAAATCCAAGAGTCTACGAGGCTACGGATCCCCTGTGGCGTTTTCTGGCAAACATGAAGATTTTATACAGATAACAAAAGGCAAAAAGCTTATTTTCAAATTTTCTTGCTCTGACAGTATGACTCCCCAAGGAGTGATAGGCGGTAATTCATTTCAAGTTTTGCAATTTATTGACTAAATGTATTTGATATAACTGGTGCCACCAACATTTATTTCAGAAATAATCTAAAAAAAATCAAAAATTAAGAAACTTTTCAGAATTTTTGTCGATACACACAAATTCTTAATTTAAAACTAAGAACAACAGAAGAATGTTACTCACGCAAGCAGTAGAGTAAAATAAATAAAAATGTTGTTGGCAACAGTTAGTTCGGGTTAACGCGAATTCTGCAAGCTTAAAATTTAATTCTCCTCCTGTAGATATTATCGTCTAAATCAGCGCAGATAAAGTTTCTGACCTTGATGCCACTTTTGATGAGATGAAAGAGCTTCTCTCAAATTGGAAAACAAAAACTAATTTTCCACACCTGCTTAACTTAATTGCTGCTCCAGTTCCTTGGCGTTTTGAGTTAGGAATTTAAGCAGTCGTATATCAACAAGCCTAGCCTATTAGCTAGCCCGCTAGTGCAGAATTGTACTACTCAACTTCTTTTATTGAATAAAATCAATTAATTATTGAACTTTATCTAATCTTTTTAAGCTTATTAGTTTTGTTTAAAAATTTAGGTGGTACGAATGTCATTTAATACTACAATGTACGATATGTCCTCTATGAAATATAAGTTTATACTAGTACTACTTTTTTTTATAATCTTCTTTACTTCTAGTTATTGTGAAACTTTTTTTTTAGGAGGTATTCAAGTTAACGAAGAAGATCATTTAGAATGGGTAGATAGTTTAAAAAAAAATGGTTTCAACACATTAACAACAACAGTTTACGCTAAACAAGGTGACTGGAATTCTTCTAATTTATGGTTTGATAAAAAAAATGAATCTGTTGAGAGCGAACTAAGAATTGCTAAAGAGTCTGAGTTAAAAACCATACTTATTTTAAGAGTTGCTTTAGATCATGCATTTAAAGAAAATAAATTTCTTTGGCATGGCATGATTATGCCAAAAACTCAGATAGAAATTAAAGAATGGTTTAAGAGATATAAAAAATTTGTAGTCAAATGGGCAAAAATAGCTGAAAAAGAAAAAGTAGATGTTTTTGGAATTGGAAGTGAGATGAATTCTCTCACATCTACTAAACCTATCGAAGATATTCCACCGCTAATTGAATACTACTTAAATAAGGATAAGCAGAACAAAAGAACAGAGCTCCTTAAAAGAGCTTATAAAAAACAATTTGGGAACCCAAAGAGCTTCATTAAAGAGGTTAAGGAAGAACAAGATATAAAATCAAAATGGGCAAAAGAAATATTTTTTAAAAATTCCTCTCTTAAAGAAAAAGCACTAAAAGTGTTTAACTTACGTAAAAAATACTTAAACTCTAAGTGGCTAGATATTATAAAAGAAGTCAGAAAGCACTATAAAGGAAAAATAACTTATGCTGCTAACTTTGATCAATATCAAGATGTTAATTTTTGGAAGGCTCTTGATTTTATTGGTATCAATTCATATTTTGAACTTAGAAAAGCAAATTCGAACAAAAGTCTCTCTTTTCAAATAGATAAAAGTTGGCAAAACATATTCGAAAAAATTTCCAAATTTAGATACAAAAATCAACTTGAAGACAAGAAAGTAATTTTTACTGAAATAGGCTACACTTTTAGAGAAGGCTCAACAATTTCTCCCTGGGCTAGTTCTGGATATTCAATAAATGAAAAAGATGAAAAAACAGATCCTGAGATTATTTTTTGGAAAAAACAAGCGATTAATTATCAAGAAAGAGTTTTAGCAATCGAAAGCCTTGCACGCACATGTAAAAAATATCAAAATATACTGACAGGAGCGCTGTATTGGAAATTATCAACTAAAATAGAGCAGATAAAAATAGAACCCTTTGTGCATATTTTATCAAATCAAAAAGACTTATATTTTAATAAAGCACTTTTAAAGCTAAAGAACAGTAACAATAGTTTGAAATAATTTCTTGCTAGATAGTCGACGCTTAAAAAGACCGAATTAGAGAGAATTTACAAGTATTTTAGAATAGTAATTTTCAAAAAAGTGTAAGATTGAATTTTTTAGTTGAGAGAAAAAAGTCAAATAAAAATCTCTAATCCATTTTTTGAAGTTAA
>CALJRW010000169.1 GCA_937976335.1 uncultured bacterium
GTAAGATATCCTAGGCTTTTTCCTCCAAGAATGGATAATGAATCTTTAGTTGCAAATATTGATATTACGCCAACTATTTATGATCTTGTTGGTATTGATTATTCAGAGAATTTAAATGGTATTTCTTTAACTTCCATTTTAAAAAACGAAAATCCTGTTAGAAGAGAAGACCTTTTGATTGAAGGTGGTTGGTTTTTTGCTAGAAATAGAAGAGGCGAACAGCCTGCTTTTGATGCTTTACATACCGATAGATATGTCTATGTTAATAATCGTGGTGATAGTGCGGAGTTATACGATTTAGAAACGGATCCTTTTCAGTTAAAAAATCTTATTAAAAAGCCCAAGTTTAAGGGAATTAAAAAAGAACTTAAGAAAAGATTAAAGAAAATTAGAAAAAGAGTTCGAAGAAAGAAGTTTAATCAATCTATAGTGCGAAGAAGATAATAGTACGAAATACTATTCATCATCATCTTCAAATCTTCTCCAACCTCCAAATTGAGGGGTTTGTTCATTCGCAAGTTTTTCTCTCTTTCTCTCCTGAATGCCAAAACTAAAACTTTCAGAACTTAGTTCATCTTCTTCTTCCGAGAGGATAACTTTTGTAGGTTTAACCTCAGTTTCTCCTTCTAAAGCTCCAATTAGCATGAGCTGAAGTTTTTTTATTAGTTTGGCTAAAAAATCAACAGCTCTTGAAATCATTCCACTAGATGGGTCAGCTCCCATAACGCTTATTTCAGATAAGCTAGGAATAGATTTTACTTGACTCGCAGTATTAAGTTCAGTTTCTAGTTCTTGGGTAGGGTCTATTAAGATTTGTTTAGATAGTTCAGAAGAGGGAGAGAGGTTTATTTCTTCTAATGAATTTATTGATTCTTTAGGTACTTCAGTTTGTTGTGGGTTATTCTCTAGTGAGTTATCCAAATCAGTAGAGAACTTTTGAGGCATTTCAACGTCAAGACTTAAGTCTTGAGTATCTACCTTCCAAAGGTCTACATTTTTTTTAGTTTCAAGTTCAGCCATTTCTCTTTTAACGCAACAAACAAAATTCTTAAATTTCAGTATGTTATTAAATAGTGAGGTCACTTATAGCATAAGACAAGCGATCCTATTATCATTTTCTCATATTTAGACAAGTTATTCAAATTATTGAATTATTTAAATATACTATTTAAAACTAGGTTTTAAAACATAAAATTAGGATTTGGAGCAAATCAAACGGTTTTTACAGTGAAAATTTGAATTCTTATACTTTTTAAGAAAAATTCTTGAAAATTTAAAAATTTGATTAGAGAATAACCTAAATGTCTCAAGCATACGACCAAAGTGGAGATTCTCAAAACGACTACTGTCCGTCATCTTTCTCAATCGGTTCGAGAGGGTCCAACTTAGCTGGCAAGAGTTATGAACAAGTTGCTGATTTGTTGATAGGAAAAAAATTTGTTGTAGCAAGATCTGCTAACTCTCCACTTAAAATGCAGATTAGCGATCCAAAAAATAATAGGGTTGTTTCTCTAAACGAGCTCAGCTTGGAAGCAAATTCGCCTCATATTGAAATGAAGCCAGTGCACTTAGAGCAGAGTTTGTTCGACTTAGAAGTTAGAATTTATGATTCAGATCGACGTGAACAAATTTTAGGATTAGATAATTCTCTTTTTACTGTAGCCCCTGTAAGCGACAGAGCACGAGAGAGCTTAGTTAAGCCTAGGGTTTTGTTGCGTAGTAATGATACAGCTTTGCAAGTTACTGGACTTTTGTTAAATGAACTTTATGAGTTTGATAAGCCAGCGGATGCAAATTTAGTTCCTGCTAATGATAGTTCTCCTCAATCTCCACTTGTTGCTTATGCAATGCCTTCTGAAGAGAGAAGTGAGGTAGGTAGAGAGTTTGACGAAGTAACAGAGGAAAATGAAGAAGGCTTGGTAAAAGCAATTGGGTAGTTTATGCTTCAATAAGCACATATACTGCTCGAACATATAAATCTGAATTACGGTAAAACCAAATGTCGAGTAGTATATATTGTTTCTACGAACAATTTAATCTTCGGGTTATATGCGAATTTACATTAGAAAATCTTAAGAAAAAGTATTGAGTATTCTAAAAATACGAATTTTTCGTAGATGAGCCTGTTGAAAAATAGAAAACTTTGGAGGTGCACGCTAGAAGTGCCAAGGTTAAGAAAATATTAGATCTTTGCCTTAACTTAGTAATGTTTATACCAACTTAAGGTACTCATATATCCCATCAGATAAATTAAGCAAGTTAGAAAAACTCTTATTTTCTAAAAACTCGATTGCCTTCTTGCTCCTAAGCCCACCGGCGCAATACACCACTACTTTAATATCTTTCGGCACTTCAGTATATCTATTCTCTAATTGAGATAATGGAATATGGAGACCTTCGATATACCCATACTGCCTTTCATCTTCCTCTCTAACGTCAAGCGTTTGAACGTTTTCATTTACATCTAGAAAGGTCTTTAAATTTTCACTCTTCACTTCTTTCATTGAATTTTATTCCTAAGAAAATTATTAGCCTCTTTGCAAGAATCTTCAATATTGAAACCTTGGGCTAAGAATCCAGTTATAAGAGTCGATAGAAAAGAAGAGTTATTCTGTATGCTTCCTATAATAGCATCTCCAATTTCAATAGCTCTAGTATCAGTTTGAAGAATATCAATAAAATCACTTTTAACTTTCTTAGGTTTTTGAAATAAAAATGAAACTTGCTTACTTAGCTTCGCTAAATCAGAATAAGATTCTAACTTATTTAGCTCCTCTGGATTAGGAGTTATGAGATCGAGCATTTTAGATGCTTCGATAAGCGAATCTTCATTAAAACTAGTACAAAACTCAACACCTACCTGAGATTCAAAAAATGGATCCCATACAATTTTAACAGCAGGTTGATACGAGCGTATTAGCTTTAATATATCAATTAAGGTTTCGGGATTTTTAATTGAACCAATCTTACAAGAAACTATATTATATGAATCAAGCAGAGGAATTAACTGGGCTGAAATCTCAGATACTGGCTGCCAATTGATTCCGATGGTATTATTTTTAGCCTTATAAGTAGTAGCTGTAGTAACACCGACTCCATAAACCTTTAGACTTTCAAGTGTTTTAATATCAGCAAGAATTCCCGAAGTAGCACTTGGATCGAAAGTTGTAATACTTAAGGCTATCTTATTGCTTACATCCATCTAGTGAGTAATTAAACTAACTAAAAGAACTACCACAACCGCATTTTCTTTTAGCATTAGGATTTTCAAATTTGAATCCAGTTCCTTGCAGACCAGAAACAAAATCAATAGTTGTCCCTTTTAAGTAACCAGCACTAACAGAATCAATGTAGAATGTAACACCACCATATTCCAAAGTTAGATCACCCATTCTAGCTTCTTTATCAAAATCAAGATTATATTGAAAGCCAGAACATCCACCACCAATTACGGAAACTCTCAGACCATCACCTTCTTCACCCTCTTCGGCAATTGCGTTCTTCACAGCTTCAACTGCAGAATCAGTTACAAAAATTGGGGTTTCTTCAGTAAAATTAAAGGCAGCTGGAGGAGTTGTATTTTCGTTATTTTCTCCTGTTTGTCCACTTTCAGTCATTTCATCTCCTGATAAAAAAATTAAATTTGTTAAAGATAATTATAGTATTTTAAAGCAGTTGTGTCAATCTGAGATGTTTAAAGGCTTTTATTTAAAACGCAAAACCAACTAACACCTTACTGCATCTAACTTGGGTATGGGTTTTATTAGGTTTTTTTTAACATTATGGGCAATCTTAGCATTCTCTCTTCTTGAGACCTCTTTAGCTCAACGCAGTTCTATGGAACTAAACAAAGGAAATAATTTTAATAAAGACAGTAAAACTAGCTTTTTAAAATTCCAAAGCAACAAAAAATATCTAAATATTAATGATATTAAAATTGAGATAAACTATCCCTTCTCTAAAAAAGATATCATACCTAAGCTTTTAAAGAATTTAAGGATTTCTAAAAAAAGCCTTAGTAAGCTTTTAAGTAGCGATATTTCTTTTGAAACAAAAGTCTCTCTCTACACAGAAGATGATTTTTTTAAGCTTACTGGAGCCCCTGAATGGACAAACGCCCTATTTCTTAACAATGAAATCTCACTACCAGTAAACAGTGATGTCCTAGAATCCTCACTTAAACACGAATTTACTCACGCGTATATTAATGCTCTTTCAAAATCTAAATGTCCTGCTTGGCTAGATGAAGGAATTGCACAATGGATAGAAGGTTCAAATCATCAAATTCTGACAAGTATATATAAAGATTGGTTAAAGAGGAATTCAGTAATTCCATTTAAACTACTTGAGAACGGATTCTTAAACTTAAGCTCTGAAATAGTTGGAGCAGCTTACGCACAATCTTTGTTTGGTTTTGAATTGTTACTTGAGAAATACGGCAAAAGAAAGATTGATAAATATTTCAGATTATTAAAAAAAGGTCAGAAGCATAAAAAGGCATTTAGACGCACGTTTAGAATTTCGGAAGTTGAATTAGAAGCTTTAATTGAGGATCGGTTTTCTTAACCTGAATTCGGGATAAAAAGCGTTTTTTTATATCTAACCACAGAAGCTCGGAAGCACAGAATTAATTAATATTCTTTCTGAGCTTCTGCGCTTCTGTGGTTAGATACAAAAAAAATTTTCTGAAAACTGACAGTAATCAAAGTTTTTAAAGTTACATGAACTCCTATTCATTTGTCACACAAGCATCACTAGCCTTAGCTTTCCAAACAAGCACTCTTTGAGCAAGCAGCTCAGCATACTTTGGCCAGCCATGAAGAGTTGCAGGATCAAAATCTGCTCCATTTGGCCAGACATAATGTATGTACCTCTGGATCAACTTTTACTTTAGAACATTCATCTTCATCCCTAAGAGCACCATAAAGCTGACCATACAGAACTGGTTCAAAGTCTATAACTTGCTCACTTTGATCTTGAAAAAAACCTTGAGAGTATATTTTCCAATTTTTTCTACTTTCTCTACTTTATGAATTTGATGTTCCATATTAACTTCTTTATTTTTTTAAAGGTTCAATCGATTCTGGCTTTACTCCATCTTGCAACATTTCCCAAGCCTTCTTAAGCTCTTCAAGAAGTGTTTCTAGAGTTATTTAGTTGAAACCAGAGTAGTAAGCTCCACCTCAAGCTCAGCAATTGACTCTTCTATTAATTTAAAACAATCTTTATAATTATTAATCGCCTCTTCAATCTTTAAACAATCATTAACACCTGAACTTTTTTCTATCTTTTGTAAGGAAGATATAAATTCTCCTTCTATGAAATTTTGTGCTTCACATTTTAAAGAATGAGATTCGAACTGTAGTTTTTTAAAATCCTTTGATTCATACAAAGAATCTATTAATAAATTATAATCTTTAACGCGAACTAAGAATTTCTTTGCAAGTTCAGAAAAAAGTTCTCTATCCCCATTTAGCTTTTCCAATAGCTCTTTAGCTTTTAGTTGTGTTCTGGAATTAGAAGACAATTTTATTTTTCAAATGTAGTAGTTGAAACTGTTGCTTTTAAGCTATCTCCCGGAACTACTTTAGGAGAATTAACAACTTCTTTAACAATCTTAGACGATAAATTTGTAGCACTTGCACCTAAATTTTTTGAAAGAAGTTTAATTGATTTTTCTAGCGAATCGGATATTCCATCAATCTTAGCTCTAAATTGAGGGCTAAGAACTTCAATTGCTCCAACAAAGCCACCTGCACCTTTAAAAATCTGACTAATACAAACTACTTCAGGCTCTATACCACCTCTATCAATAATTTTGCCTGTAGTTCTTATCTCAACAAGTTGATTCCTGACTGCAGCTTCTTGCGGTGTATTTGTAGAAAGCATTTGCTCTAACTTTTCATCAGGCAGATGAGCCAAAAGCAATCTTCCAACCGCACAAGCCTTAGCATCAAAAGAAACTGCAACTCTTGGAGCCACTTTTACATGCTTATTTGATTCGTATGATAAAGGATATTGAACAATTCCATTTTGCAAAATAGCTAAAGAAACAGTCTCTCCTGTCGCATCTCTTAAAGCTTCAAGAACTGGACGAGCGACTTCAATTAAAGGACTCTGCAATCTATAAGATTGACCTAATTCAAGACACTTAACACCTAATCTGTAATTCTCCGTCTGAAGATTTTGCTCAACGTACCCCCTAAGTTCTAATGTAGCGAGAAGTCTGAATACATTATTTTTATGAAGATCTAGTCTATTAGCAAGCTCCGTAACTCCAACCTCTTTACCTGAATTCTTTAATTCATCAAGAACATCTATCGCATGAGACACGGACTGAATTAAGTAATTTGATTTCTCTCTTTTTCTAACCATTGACTAAATCTCTATCTCTTCAAATAAATTATCTCTATTTTTCATAATACAAAAATGAAACAGCTTTATAAAACTTAGCAATAATATGGTTTTGCTACAAGTATGAATATTTTAGTTAGTCAGCCCTGAGAAAGTAAAAAAGAGCAATGAAAAGAATAATCTAGATGGCAGAAGTGGGTAAAAAGTAGTAATTTAAAAACCAGAAAAGTAAAATATTATAAAAAAAGCTGGTTTTTAATAATGAGAAATAAAGAAGACAAAGATAATCAACTGCAATTTATGACATCAAGTCTAGAATTGATGTTAAACAAGAAAGAAGGCTTGTATTGTTTAGCAGAAGCGATTCCCTGGGAGATGTTTGAAGAAGCGTTTGAGGATAAATATGCACATAATTTTGGACGTCCAGCGAAGCGAATTAGGTTGATGGTAGGCTTGTTAATTCTGAAACAGTTGGAAAATCTAAGTGATAAATCAGTAGTTAGTAATTGGGTTCAGAATCCCTATTATCAATATTTTTGCGGAGAGGAAGTGTTTCAATGGGAACTACCGTGCGACCCATCAGATTTAAGTCATTTTAGGAGAAGAATAGGAGAGGAAGGCGTAGAGAAGATCCT
>CALJRW010000170.1 GCA_937976335.1 uncultured bacterium
TAGTATTTAAATTTTTAAATCCATACTTTGAAATTTCATTTAGATTTTTTTTACTTAAATAATAAAAAGTAGTTTTCTTCTTTTTCAAGAGTTCTTCGTTAAATACTGAATGGTTGTTTGTTAGTTTGAAGTTGGAATAAACTCTGAAAGCAAGATAGTAGGGAATTAGTCCAGGAGCTACCATTGAATTGTCTGTTAAAAAAAAAGTAATTTTTTTCTAGAAAACTTAGGGTTAATATTATTTATTTCATAGTCCATTAAAGATTCTTTAATTACCTTATGTATCTCTCCTGTGGGTTTTCTAAGGCTGACAGTCTTGATGTTTGTGGAGTAGAAAAAGAGTAAGGCAAAAATCACCATTAAGGGAGTAAGATACTTATTGCTATATGTGTTTTTATAGTTATTAAGTAAGCTGACTATAGTAGTAAGGGTAGCAAGCACGATTAGCACAGCAGCAAAGCGAATATAATATTTCGAAACTACAAAAAGGCTAAAAAATTCTAAAGTTAAAAAAGTAAGTAATAGATGAAGATAAATGTAGTTAATCTTCTTGAATCTAAAATTTAGAAATAAAATTCCACAAACTAAAGTGCAGCAAAAAGCAAAGTTAGTTTTAAATAATATTACAAGATAACCTAGAATAAAATGATTGTAATCTTGAGTTGAAAATATTTTTTGTAAATTGCTTTTTAAAGAATGGTGTTTAAAATGCCAATTCATTATTTTGTTATATTGGAGAAAGAAGTCATCAAAGAAGATGTACTCCATTGACATTATACATAAGTAGAAAACTAAAGAAAAAAGCACTATTGATATTGAGCATTTTAAATAGCTTATTAGATCTTTTGATTTTTCATAAGCAAAAAATGAAACCATTAGTGGGATATAAAGCATATTTATATGAGTGCAATTTACAAAGAGAGCAATCAAGAGGCCAATAAAAAAGTAATAAGATTTTGAATTTAAAGCATGGTTTTTTCTATGACATAAAATTATCAGTAAACAAAGTAAAACACTTATTGGCTCAGACAATACTTGTGGCGATAGAACATTTACTGGCACTAAAATAGGAGTTAAAAGGGAGAGGAGAGCAAGAGGAGTTTTAACTTTATAGCTTTTTAAAATGAATAAACTACACAAAGCAATTAACAAATATATAGAAAATACAAATATTGAATAGGTATTAGGAGATGGGCCTAGTATTTTGATAAAAAGAGCCAAAGGTATAATTACAGGCCATCTTAGATAATGATGAAAGCTTACGTGCTTTAATTTGTAATTGCCAGTTTGAAATGAATAAGCTGCATCAATATATAAAGCATCATCGCTTGCTCCAGGTACTCCTACATTATTCCAAGTAATAATAAAAAAAGCGCTTACAAAAATGATAATTGCTATAAGAGTTTTTGAGTTTACGTTCATGTTAAAACGAAGTTAGCTATTATTTATAGTAAATGCAAATAGTTAATGGCTTTTTGTTTGTTAAGTTTATCAATTTTTTTGACGATAGTTATTGGGTATGAAAATAGTTGCTCAATTTAAAATTATACTTATTTTAATATTTGTACTTAGTACATCTGTACTTACAGAGAGTTTGTATGTTGGGTATAGCAAAGTTCATAAATCGTTAGAAGTAGAATGGATGCCAGTTTTAACTGCAAAGAAATACCAAATAAGAATAAGAGATGATGCAAAAAAAATAATTTATAGTAAGAAAGCAAAAAAAATAAAATTAAAATTAGTTCTGATAGTTTTATAGTTGGTAAAAAATATAAAATTCAAATAAAAAGCCTAGGAACAGATGACGATGCTTCTAAGTTAAAAATAAATAAAAAGTTTAAATTTAGAAAAAAGGTATATTCAAAAGCGGTTAGAAAAAAAATATCACTTACTAATTCAGGAAATAGATCTGGATTTTATTATTTTCCTGAAAATTACACCAGAAAAACTTTGCCATTAATGCTTATTTTTCATGGGAGTTTTGTGAATGGAGAAGCTATGGTTAACACATTTGTTAAGTTAGCAAAAAAAAGAGGTTTTATTATTGTCGCGCCTGATTCAAGTAGTGAGTTAGGTTGGTTAGTTGGAGATACTCCAGATGAAGTTACAATAGATTATGAACATGCAGTAAAATGTTTGAATGAAATACTAGGAATAAAAGGAGTAAGCGTTTCAGAAAAAATGCTTTCAATTGGAATTTCTGCGGGAGGAAGTACTGCTGCATTTTTTGGAACACATGATACAAGTTTTTCTCATATGGCAATTAGTCATGGTGGAATTATAGCTAGTGGACTCGGAGAACATATTCTTAAAACTTGGCTATCTACTGGAATAAGTGACACTTTAAGAACAACTAAAGAACTCCAAGGTTATATACCGATATTATCTGAATTAGGCTTTAGTTCAGTAACTTACAATGAATATGATTATGGTCACGATGTGAAAGGCCCTGAGAAGATAGAATTAGTTGATTGGTGGTTAGAGTAGAGAATGGAGTTTCAAACTCTAGCTTTCAAATAATTCTCTTTCCATACACTCCAAAAGTATATGAACAAAAGTGATATGTGCCTCTTGAATTCTTTCTGTATCATTATGTGGAACAACAATAGTCAGATCGCAAATTTCCGCTAACTGTCCACCAGATTTACCAGCTAAGCCAAGAATGAAACAGTTTTTTTCTTTGGCAGCTTCAGCAGCTTGGATAATATTTTTAGAATTACCAGAAGTTGAGAATAAAACTAATAAATCTTTATCATTGCAAAAAGTTTCAACACAGCGTTTGTAAACTGAATCAAAATCATAATCGTTAGACCAGCAGGTAATAGTGCCGTAGTCAGCAAAGTGCATTGCTTTAATACCAATTCTTTCTCTTTTATATTTAGCTACAAGCTCTTCTACTAGATGTAGTGCATCACACGCAGAGCCTCCATTTCCACAAGCGTAGATAGTTCCATTTTGTTTAACTGTATTTATTAACTGTGTGGTAGCTTTCGCAATTTGAGTTAGTAAGGCTTCGTTGTTAGCGATATCTGTTTTCAATTTAGCTGAATCAAGTAAAAGTTCTTTTATTGTTTTTTCCATATTAATTATCCTTTATCGTTATATTTAGAATTATTAGCATAAGAATCTTCAATTGGGTACTTACTAGCATTAATTTTCATTTTTTCAGAAAATGCCTTTTCTATATCAATTTTTAGTTCATGAGATAGAAGTATGAGCCAGTATAAGACATCTGCAAGTTCATGAGATATCGCTTGTTTTTTTTCTTTTGTGTGCTCTTTGAGCTCTTCTCCAGTTTTCCATTGAAAATGTTCAGCAAGTTCACCTGCTTCGATTAACAATGCTAGAGCTATTTCTTTAGAGGTGTGAAATTGTTTCCAATCTCTTTCATCTCTAAATTGGAGAATTTTAGTAAGAGCTTTTTTAGTATCCATTAGTAATTAATTCAAAAAACTTTTCTTTATTAGAAATTTCAATCTCTATAGGTAAAACATAGAGACTATTCAAATTAAAATCAATTAACTTAACTGAGTCTTTTTCAGTACAAATTAAAGGGGTATTTGGATGATTGGCTTTTACAGAACTAATCTTATTTATATCAAAATCACTATGATCTCTAAGTTCTATTTTCTCAATAATACTAAGACCTAGTTCTTCTACACTCGTATAAAAGCCTTCCGGGTTAGCGATAGCTGAAATTGCAATTACGTTTTTTGAATTTAGCTCTTTATTTTCTTTTAAGCAGGTCACTTTTCCTAGTTTGTAATTAGCGTAGAAAGTGTTTTTATAATTTAAGATTTCAGGCAGTACTTCTTTAGGTTTTTTAGAATTTCGACTTGTAATAATAAGTAAATTTGTTCTTTTTAGCGCACTTTTAGCACTCTCTCTGCATATTCCATAAGGCAGTAGTTTAGGTTTTTTTAATTCGCTAATATGTTTTTCGTATAATGAAGTAATGTTAATATTTCTATTTAAAGCTCTATGTTGTAAGCCATCATCGAGTATAATGATGTCTCCTATGTTATTCTTCTCAATATACTTTGCACCTAAAACTCTTTTTTTTGAAACTACTACTGAAATATTTTTAATTTTACTAAGTAATATTGCTTCGTCGCCTACATCTTTAAAATTATGATATTTGGAAACTTGTACTGGTCCTTCAAGGCTTCCTTTATAGCCTCGCATTAATATTACTGGTTTTTTACCTAAGCGTTTATAGTGCTCTGCGACAAAAATTGCCAAAGGTGTTTTTGAATTTCCGCCAACAGTAAAGTTCCCTACACAGATTGTAGGCAGTTTTGACGTATAGCTTGAAAAAATATTTTTCTCATACAAAAAATTTCTGATATCTATAATAAATTTATAAACTTTAGAAAGAGTAAATAATATTGGCGAAAATAGAAATTTCATATCGATTTTTTATTGGCTTAGTTCAGTTTTTAAATTATTTAGAATTTTATCTACAGTCCCTTGATAACTTTGCCAAACATTATGAGCGTTTTGCCCATTATCCATGTAAGTTGTATTATTTTTATCAAGATTAGAGATTAAATTTTCTGTATCTGCCTGTGAGTTAACAATAAAAGTAGCATTTCTCTTTTTTAGCTTTCTAACAATATTTTTAACTTTTTCATGATGAGGGCCAAGTACTGGAGTCACTCCATACATTGCAGGCTCAAGAGGATTGTGTCCTCCATAGCCAGGGATGAGAGTCGCTCCAACAAATGCAAGACTTGATATTGCATATACCTTTTCAAGTTCTCCAAAAGTATCTAAAAGTACTGCATTGCAACCGTCGTTAAATATTTTTTCAGGTTTTTCACTCCATTTTTTAAAAGAGATCTTTGCGGAGTTTAGTTTCTTTTCAAAATAAATGAACTTTTCTTTGTGTCTTGGAGCCACAATCCAGCATATATTCTTATATTTTGAAATTAAAGAAAACCAAAAAGTTTCTTCTCCTGGTCTAATGCTCCCTAGAGTTACTAAAGGACGTTCACCTAAGTTATATTGTGTTTCAATCTTTTTAATTTCAATTTTTGAACTAAGTACGGGCATAGTCTGATACTTAGTGTTTCCTGATAATTTAATTGCTGATTCTTTAGCCCCTAATAGTTTAAAGTAACTAACAGAGTTTTCATCAATGCAGTGTATTTGTTTGAAATTTGCAAAAAGATTCGAAATGATATTTTTTATTAGTTTGTATCGACCTAACGTAAAATCAGAAATTAGAGCGTTTACGTAAAAACAAGGAATGTTTTTCTTGTGCAAGGTAGAAAAAAGTATAGGCCAAATTTCTGTTTCTGATACAATGAAAGAAGTAATATTTACATTTTTTATTGCACGTTTAATAAAAAAACTAGAATCAAAAGGTAGAAGCTTACATTCCCAATCAAATTTAGAGCATTGAGTGAAAGCATTAACAGATGTAGAAGTAAGTAAGATTTTCTTTTTAGGAAACTCAAGTGTAAATTTTTTAATAATTGGTATTAAGCCTTTAACTTCTCCCGCAGAAGCTCCGTGAAACCACGCATAATCACCTTTAGCTAGTTTCCAATCTCCAAACCTTTCATTTAATCTTAACTTTCCCCTCGAGTGAAGCTTAAAGGCAATATATGCGAGTCCAGACAATAGAAATATTGTGAGGTTGTAAAAATTTAGTAAAATAGTAGAAATTTTCATTAAGCTTGTTATATCTTTCTACAGCTTATATAAAAATAGTTATAATTAATAGTTTAAGGGTCCATAAATGTTAAAAAAAATCATCTATTTTGTTCTATTTGTACTGCTTGTATTAGCAGGTCTCGTTACGTATGGAGCATATAATGCAAACTCGCTTATTGCCAAATATAAGCCAAAGCTCGAGGAGTATGCTTCAAATGCTGTAGGGCAGCCTGTAAAGTTAGGAGAGATGAGCGTAAAGGCTTTTCCTGGGTTAAATGCCAAAATTGCCTCATTAGATATTTTAAATTTCGAATTAGAAGATAAATCGGCCTTTAGTCTTAAGAATCTTTATTTGTCACTAAAAATATTACCCTTAATTTTGAAGAAACAACTTGCAATAAAAAAGATTAGTATAAGTAAACCTGATATAAAAATTTCTAATACGAGTTCTGGTATACAGATTAAGGGTTTAAAGCTAGGTGCTAAGTCTAAAAAAACCACTACTGAAAAATTCAAAGAGAATAAAAGTAAAACTTCTCCTAAGACACTTAAGCCAAATAAGAAAGAGCTGGGAATTTCTTTAGATAGTATTGAAGTTAATGATGGAAGCCTTGTATATTCCGATCTAAAGGCAGGAACAAAATTTGATTTAAGTGAAATTTTATTGACATCGGGAATTAATTTTTTAAATAAAAATTTAGAGCTTAAGTCAACTTCTTTAAATGCAATGCTAAACAAGCAGATTGATTTAAGTGCTACTTTAAGAAGCGGAAAGTTTAGTTTGAATGAAAATAAAATTAGATTGAATGGAGTTGTGTTAAAAACTCTTGGTAATGTCTTAAATTCTAATATTTCTGGAAATACTAAAAATAAATCTTTCTCAGGAGATATCAATGGCAATGTAGCACTTGATTCGCTTAGCCCCTTATTAAAGATTTTTACAAAAAATAAAAATAGCCTAAAAATTAGTGGTCAAGTAACACCTGATATAAAATTTAACTATTTAAAGAATCAAATTCCTAATTTTAATGGAAATGTTTTAGTAAAAAATGTATCAACTAAGCTTTCAAAGTATAGTCTTTCTAACTTAAGCGGAAATTTAAATTTAGAAAGTAAAAAAGCTAATCATAAAATTAGTTCTAATAAAATTGATTTTAATCTTAATGGTTCTTCGGCCAACTTAAATTTTAATGGTTTATTTGCTAAGGATAAAGTCTCAATTGATAAGTATGTACTTCAGATGTTTGGTGGGGAGACAAACGGTGACTTAACTTATAATGTTAAAAAAGCTAAGTTAGAAAATTTAAATGCAAAGAGTAAGAATATTGATATTAAGAAAGTTGTTTCCACTCTTCAGATTCCTATTCAGTATAATTTAGATGACCTTACTTCTGTATCAATGACAACAACTGTTACTGGAGATAAAGCAGTTATTTCGGATTTATCTCTAGGCACTTTTGGTGGGCATACTAACGCCGACATTGTGTTTGATATAGGTAAAGGGGTGCTTCAAAAATTAGATGCTGAAAGTAAAAATATAGATGTAAACAAAGTTGTTAATGCATTTAAAATTCCATTGCCGATTAAATTAAATGATGTAACGCCGGTTTCTTTAAAAACTTCAGTTAATCGAGACATTGCAACTTTAAAGGAACTCTCTTTAGGTATTTTTGGAGGGAGTTTAAAAGGGCAGATTGAATACGATCTTTCAAAAGCGTATTTAAATAAATTTATTACTGATTTAGCAGATATTGATATAGCAAAAGCTCTTCTTGCGCTTAACTCTCAACTTGAGTTAACGGGAAGCTTAAAAAAAGCGAATACAAATGTAAGTGGAGCAGTTCAGGGTATTCCAAATAGTTTAGCTGGAAACCTTAGTGTTAACATGATTGATGGTATGCTTAAAAAAGTTAATATTGCAGCTCAAGTGCTACAAAAAATAGGTAACATTCCTAAAGTTCAACAAAAACTTCTTAAAGCAGTTCCTGAAGATGAACGAAAAGAGTTAGAGATTGATGGTACTGTCATTAAAAAACTAACAGGCGATTTTTCTTTAAAATCTGGAAAGCTTTCGACTAATAATTTAAAACTTCTTAGCACTTACTTTGATTTATCTGGGAAGGGTGTAATTGGCCTTGATGGTAGTTTTGATGTTTCGGGTGATTTACTTTTCTCCACAAGTTTTTCTGCTTTTATTGCAAAATCTGCAAAAGAGGTTAGATCGATTCTTGATTCAGAAGGACGCTTAAGTGTGCCACTTCAAATCGTTGGCAAAGCTCCAAAAATACTAGTTCTTCCTGATTTAGAAAAATTGCTAAAAATCGGGGCGAAAGCTGTTCTTAAAGAAAAGGGTGAAGAGTTGATTAAGGATAAATTGAAGGATAAATTAGGTGAAGCAGGTGGTGAGATTGTTAATGATCTTTTAGGTGGTTTGTTTGGTAGTTAAACTATTTATATTTAGGCTATAATTATGAAAGTAAATAAAATTTTTAAAAATCTTATTTTTACAATCTTCCTATTCTTTGTCTCATATAACATTACTCTTTGTGATGAACTTAATGTTGGAATTGTATTGCCACTTTCAGGGCCTGGAGCTACTTGGGGGAAACATCTTCAGAATGGAGCTT
Organism: uncultured bacterium; assembly: GCA_937976335.1. Classification (GTDB taxonomy): domain Bacteria; phylum Bdellovibrionota_C; class UBA2361; order UBA2361; family CALJRW01; genus CALJRW01. The sequence goes on from CALJRW010000170.1 coordinate 8,289, forward strand.
TGTTGGCCTATGAAACATTGCCAGATAATTTAAAAAACAAATTGAATATTAAATTTGAAGACGATCAACTTAAAAGTTCATTATCTATTTCAGCTTTTCGTAAATTGACATCTAGTAAAGATACTGATCTTATAGTTCTATTTGGTGGTCATGCAGGAGCGCCAGTAGTGCCCATTGCTGAAAAACTTAAGATACCAAGTATCACTATTACTGCGAAGCGTGAAATTGTACTTAATAAAAAATATGCTATGAGGCATTGGATTGATAGTGAAACGCAAGTAAAGACTGTTTTTGAAAAATTAAGAGAGAGGAAAATTAAAAATAGCGCAGTAGTTCTTACCTCTCATGATGCAACAGTTGATTTAGCTGATGAGTTTGAAGTCCAAGCTAAAAAAGAAAATTTCGAAATTTTAGTTCGTGAAGAATTTGCTACAGGTCCTCAAGACTTCAGAGCGCATATTTTAAAAATTAAAACTCTAAATCCTGAAGCGATAATAGTTGGTTTACTTCCTGGCCATGTAGCAACTTTTTTTAAACAATTAGATGAATTAAAAGTTAGAATTCCATGTTTTGCCTTTACACCAGCAGGGGATAGTTCAGAGTTAAAAGCCGCAGGAAGTTCTATGAATGGCCTTATTTTTGTTGCTCCAAATTTTGAAAGCTCTTTTGTTAAAGATTATGAAGAAAAATATGGTGTTGAGCCTGAAGGAGCTGCAGGTAGCGGTTTTGATATTATTGTGATTTTAAAAAGTGCTTTAGAAAAGAATAAAATAGATAGAGAGAGTTTGAATTCTTACCTTCATTCAATCCATGATTTTCAGGGGAGTATGGGGAGTTATGGGATTGGAGCATATAATGATTTTATGTTGCCTGCAAAGTTGATGGTTGTTAGAGAAGGGAGGTTTGAGGATCTTTGAAAGTTCGCTGAGAGATAACAGATTCTTGTTAAACTCAGGTTGTTACTATAAATTTTTGATTTTTCAATATGCCCTATACGCATGCTAGCTATAGCCACTTTCAGAAACAATAAGAGAAAATGATAGCTCGTACAAAATACTAGTTTTTTTATCTTTCTCAAAAAAATTTCGTTTTTCCTTGTTTTTTAGTGAAAGTGGCTATAAAATTAAAAATCCCCAGTTATTTCAAGCTTTTAACTTTTTTATTAAGCTTTACAATCTCGAATGAAGATTTAAAAGTTAAAATTTAACTTGAAACTAACACAGAAACTGTGTAAAATATATACATGAAAAATGTAACTATAACTCTTCCTGAAAAAGTCTATAAATATGCTCGAATTTTAGCTGCTAAAAAATCAATGGGACTATCAAGTCTCATTAGAGATTTACTTTCAAATATGATGGAAAGGGAAGAAAATATGTCTTCAATAGTTGATTCCTACTTGGCGCAAGAGCCGTATCTTTCAACTGAAAATAAAAAAATCAAAAGAGAAGATATATATGACAGAAAAGTATTTCGTTGATACAAACGTATTTGTCTACGCACGTGACAAGTTTGATGAAGAAAAAAGAGAGAAATCTCTAACTCTAATCAGGAAACTACTAGAAAATAATAGCGGAGTAATTAGCACTCAAGTGATAACAGAACTTTCTTCAGTTTTATCTAGAAAATATTCTGTTCCAGATGATATTATTAAATCAGAAGTAGATAAATTATTACTATGGCAACCAGTTATTATTGATAAAATTGTTTTAGAATTTGGGCTTATGTTAAGAGAGCAATACAAACTTTCTTATTGGGATGCTTGGATTGTTGCTGCTGCTAATATCAGCGAGTGTTCATATGTACTGACTGAAGACTTATCGCACGGAGCTCGTTATCATGATGTTCTGATTCAAAATCCATATATTGTTGATCTGGGGGATATTGGTTTGTAGGATGAAATGGTCATTGGTTTTTTCACTTTATATCTAAGATCTGATCAGTTTTAGCCTAGTTTTGATGAGCATCTCATATTCTCCAGTTATAGGAGCAATCAACCCAATTTTAATATTAGGTTTTTCAGAAAATGCTGAGATATTGAAGATAAAAAATAAAGTAAAAAATAATTTCATCAAAATCACAGTTCTTTTATAAAAATATTAGCCTCTCTAGATGCCTCTTCCATCTCGGCAATTAAAGTAGCAACTTTACCTTCAAATCTAACTACTTCTGATTTTAAAGCTCCAATAGCAGCTGCATTTAAATTATGCTTTAGGTAAAGAACATTATCTTTTAAAACAGAAAGGACAGGATCTAGCTTGCTTTCTGCTTTTCTCATTGACGCAATTAAGGGTTGATACTTGTTTCTAGTTGCGTCAAGCTGTTTTTCGCTAGAGCGTTTTAATTCAGCATTGGAATATTGTTTAAGTTCCTTTTCCCATTCTCTAAATAGATCGTTTGCTACTTTATCAACAGAAGCAACCCTATCTTTTAATTCATTTGCAGTTGATAAGCTTTTTTCATATCTATTATTAAGCTTTTTATAAGATTTCTCTAAATCTCCACCATCAAAATTAATTAGTGCAGAAAACTCTTCTAACGCCGAAGCAAATTCTTCTTTAGTGTCTTCTTGACCTTTTTTTGCTTTTAAAACGCGACTCTTAAGAATGTCTCTTTTGTGGTAGCCAACTTTTTCCATCGCTGAGTAGTAAGCAGTGGAGCAAGACAGGGTAAAGCAAGACAGAGTAAAGCAAGAAATGAGTATTAGTACTTTTAATTTATTCATGGATAAAAAGTATCATATGAGGTTAGAGAAGAAAAGTTTAGATTTTGCATAGAATATGTTTGTCTTAAATATGCACTAATTCGTTTAAGTAAAATAAAAAAAATTGTCTACCATAACTATATTAATCAGGTATTTTTACATCTTCAATATCGTCCAAGACATCCTGATAGCGTGTTACAACTAAAGTTTGTCCGTCTGCTAAAAAAGTTGTGTTATCAAAATCAATCCCGAATTTCTTACTTATACGATACGCCCCAACTCTCCCCCATACAATATCACGCCATAAAGGTAGTAATTTTTCTGGATCGTGTTCAATCCATTCAGCGTCACTTTGGCTTACATAGCAATAGGCTTGACCAAGGTTACTTTTAGTGTCAAAGCAGTGAATAGGTACAAGCTTTCGCTCATAATATTTTTCTCTCTTATCAAGTTTTTTAAGTTGTTCCTCAGAAACAGTAAAAGCCAGTGCATTAAAATGAGAGCCAGTTTTGATTTTAACATTCATTGCCGCATTCTCAATATCTTTTTTAACAATCTTTTGGCTTGATTCGTAGTGTAATGGACGAAGGTTGAATAGCCTTTGATAATCAGGAACTGTGACTGGAAAACAACTTTCTTTTTGAACAGCATCTTTTCCGATTGTATCGTTTAGAGAATCTTTAAGTAATAATGTTCCGTAACCTAATATCAAATGAGTCATGTTGTTCTAGTTTTCATTACGAAGCAAATTGCAATTGATGCAACTTAGCAAATGCTCCGTCATTTCCAATTAATTTTCCATGTGATCCAATTTCAGCAATTTTTCCATTTTCTAGAACTATTATCATATCTGCATCTTTAACTGTAGATAAACGATGTGCAATTACAATACTTGTCTTATTGTTAGATAGTTCCTCAAGAGCAAGTTGTACTTCTCTCTCTGCTTTATTATCAAGAGAAGCTGTAGCTTCATCTAAAATTAAAATTGGAGAATCTTTTAAAATCGCTCTGGCAATTGCGATTCTTTGTCTTTCTCCACCTGAAAGAGTCATCCCTGCTTCGCCAACTATAGTGTCGTAGCCGTTTGGAAGATTAGAAACAAAGTCATGAGCATAGGCTGCTTTAGAAGCTTGAATTACTTCATCGCGAGTAGGGTTGCTTTTGCCATAGGCGATATTGTCATAAATAGAAGTGTTAAAAAGAAATGTGTGTTGGCTAACAACTGCAATTTTAGATCTTAGTTCAGAGAGTGAGGCTTCTTTAATATCTACGTTTCCAATTAATATTTTACCTTGAGTAGGATCGATAAAACGAGGGAGCAAATCAACTAAAGTGCTCTTACCAGCCCCCGAGAATCCTACTACTGCGGCTTTTTTCCCTTCTTCAATTTCAAAAGAAATGTCTGAAAGCGCTTCAGCAGAGTTGTTATCGTATG